>NZ_JFJV02000282.1:0-14270 GCF_000611145.1 Cupriavidus sp. SK-3
GCCGCCGCCGGCTGCGCGCCAGCCCTCGGCCCAGCCTTTGCGTCCGCCTGGTCCGCCCGCGACAGTGTCACGGCCGGCCGCACCCGCTCCGGCTGCAACAACGCCCGCGCGCCGGGAAGCGCCGCCGTCACGGCCGGCCGCCATGGAAGCCAATGACGGCGGCCCGGGCAATGACGCGCCGCCGTGGGAAAACGCGGGCAGCAGCGACGTACCGCCGTGGGAGGACCTCCCGCCGGACCTGCCCATGATCGGGCCGTATGACAGTGATCCCGAACCGATGCCGGCGCGCCAGCCCGCGCCGCGCAGCGAAACCGCCGCGCGGCCCGCGCCGGTTGTCCGCGCACCGGTCCAGGCCGCGCCGGCCGAACCCGCCGAGCCCGTGCGGATCACGCCGCCGAAACCGCCGGTGGCAGGCGAGGATGGCTCGCCGCCGGCCTTTACCGGCGCCTGGCCGGAGCTGGCTGCCAGCCTGCCCCTCAAGGGCCTGGCGCAGCAGCTTGCCTACCAGAGCGAACTGGTGCAGGTGGTAGGCCGTACTTTCCACTTGCGCGCGCCGGTGGCACCGATTACCGAGGCTGGCGTCGTCGAACGCCTGCAACAGACGCTGGCCGAGCATCTCGGCGTCGACGTGCGGGTGCAGTGCGAAATTGGCGCGGTGGCCGATACCGCCGCCGCCGCGGATGCCCGGGCCCGTGCCGAGCGCCAGCGCGAGGCCGAAGCCACGATAGCAGGGGATCCTTTCGTGCAGGGTTTGCTGCGCGAGTTCGGCGGCACGATCCTGGAAGGATCGATCCAGCCGCGCGCCGCCTGAGCGCCGTTTATTTTTGCAAGGCTGCCGGCGCCCATGACGCGCGGCGGCCCGTAACTTCTATCCAATCGCTAATCAGGAGCACTCCATGATGAAGGGCCAACTGGCCGGGCTGATGAAGCAAGCCCAGCAGATGCAGGAAAACATGAAGAAGATGCAGGAGCAGCTCGCGCTGATTGAGGTCGAGGGCCAGTCCGGCGCCGGCCTGGTCAAGGTGACCATGACCTGCAAGAACGACGTCAAGCGTGTGTCCATCGACCCCAGCCTGCTCGCCGAGGGCGAGGACAAGGAACTGCTGGAAGACTTGGTCGCGGCTGCCTTCAACGACGCCGTGCGCAAGGCCGAGGCCACGTCGCAGGAAAAGATGGGTTCGATGACTTCCGGCCTGCCGCTGCCGCCGGGCTTCAAGTTGCCGTTCTGAGCCAGTTACGGAGCTCGCGCATGATTCTCGAATCCGCAATGCTGCCGGTGCGCCCGGGCCAGGAAGCCGCCTTCGAGGCGGCCTTCGGGCAGGCGCGCCATATCATCGCGGGCATGCCGGGCTTCCTCGGGCTTGAGTTGCATCGCGGCATCGAACAACCGTCCGATTACCTGCTGACGGTACGCTGGCGCACGCTGGAAGACCACACCGTGGGATTTCGCGGTTCGCCGCAATACCAGCAATGGAAAGCCTTGTTGCATCATTTCTACGAGCCGTTCCCCACCGTACTGCATCACGCGCCGGTGGTGAGCATGACGGCGCCGGCCCCGGGAGGCGCAGCGTGAAAGGCGCCCCCCCGACCTCGCTGCAGGCGCTGATCGAGGCGTTGCGGGTGTTGCCCGGCGTAGGCCCGAAATCGGCCCAGCGCATGGCTTACCACCTGCTGCAGCACGACCGAGAGGGCGCCCGCAAGCTGGGTGACGCGTTGCGCGGCGCGGCCGATGGCATCAAGCATTGCTCGCGCTGCAATACGTTCACCGAGCAGGAAATCTGCTCGACCTGCCTGGACGAACGGCGCGATGCCTCGCTGCTGTGCGTGGTGGAAACCCCGTCCGACCAGATCATGATCGAGCAGACGCTGACCTATCGCGGCCAGTATTTCGTGCTGATGGGCCGGCTCTCGCCGCTCGACGGCATCGGCCCGCGCGAGATCCACCTGGACCGGCTGCTGGCGCGCGCCACGGATCCGGCCATGGGCGGACCCGTGTCGGAGGTGATCATCGCCACCAATTTCACCAGCGAAGGCGAGGCCACCGCGCACTATGTCGGCGAGATGCTGAAGGCGCGCGGGCTCAAGGTGTCGCGCCTGGCGCGCGGCGTGCCGGTGGGTGGCGAACTCGAATACGTCGATGCCGGCACCATCGCCCGCGCGGTGATGGACCGGCGCTCGGTCTAGCCGTGCCGGACTGCCTCGCCCTGTATCCGGCCGTGCGCTTGGGCGCAACCGCATGAATCTCGCCCGCTTCGACCTCGTCACGCTCGGCCTGTTCGTCGCCGTGGCGCGCCAGGGCAGTATCTCCGCCGGTGCGCGTCAGTCCCACCTGGCAGTGGCGGCGGCCAGCAAGCGCATCTCGGATCTGGAGACGGCGGTCGGGGCGCCGCTGTTCTTCCGCCACGCGGCCGGCGTGCAGCTGACCGAGGCCGGTCAGGCATGCTTCCATCATGCGCTGACCATCCTGCAGGACGTGGAGCGCATGGCTGGCGTGATGTCGGACTATGCCAGTGGCGTGCGCGGCCAGGTGCGCGTCTGCGCCAATACCTCGGCGATCACGCAGTTCCTGCCCGACGACCTGGCGACCTTCATGGCGCTGCATCCCACCATCCGCATCGAGCTCGAGGAGCAGAACAGCAGCGAGATCGTCGCCGCCCTGGTGGAGAACCGGGCGGATGTGGGCATCTTTGCCGACCGCACGCCCAGCGCGGGCCTGGTCACGGTGGAGTACCGGCAGGACGAACTGGTGCTGGTGACACCGCCGGGCCATCCGCTCTCCGAGCGCGGGCCGGTGCGCTATGCGGACACCCTCGAATACGATTTCGTCAGCTTGCCGCAGGTTACTTCGCTGGCGGCCCGCCTGCTGGAGGAAAGCAGCCGGCTGGACCGGCCGTTCCGCCTGCGCATCCAGGTACGCAGCTTCGACGCCATGTGCCGCATGGTGATGGCGGGGCTGGGCGTGGGCGTGCTGCCGCGCATCGCGGCCGAGCCGCATGTGCAGTCGATGGGCTTGTCGCTGGTGGGGCTGCAGGACGCCTGGGCGCGCCGTTCCCTGCTCATCGGCATGCGCGATCCGGCTGGCCTGACGGTGTCGGCGCGGCTGCTCATTACCCACCTCTGCGGCGACCGCGCGCCATTCTGAACCCCCGAGGGCTTTCGCGTTCCGAGAAAGCCCGCTTCTCCGAATGCCGATTCCGCCAGCCGCGCGGTTGGGGCACACTGCGTCGAAACAAGGCGTGGTGCCGGCAGCGGCCACACGCCAGCCCCAATCGACATTGCGACATCGCACGGAGACACCCCCATCATGGCGCGACAGATCCTCGAAGGCATTCGGGTCCTGGAACTCGGGCAACTGATTGCCGGCCCCTTCGCCGCCAAGACCCTTGCCGATTTCGGCGCCCACGTGGTCAAGGTGGAGCCGCCGGGGCAGGGCGACCCCCTGCGCAAATGGCGCATGCTCTATGAGGACACCTCGGTCTGGTGGGAAGCGCAGTCGCGCAACAAGCAGTCGATCTGCATTGACCTGCGCAATCCCGAGGGGCAGGCGGTGGTGCGCAAGCTGGCGGCCGAGTCCGACGTGCTGATCGAGAATTTCCGTCCGGGCACCATGGAAAAATGGGGCCTGGGCTACGAGGCGCTCCGTGCGGAGAACCCAGGGCTGATCATGGTGCGCGTGTCCGGCTATGGCCAGACCGGCCCGAAGAAGGACGAGCCCGGTTTTGCTGCGGTAGCCGAGGCCATGGGCGGCCTGCGCTATCTCACCGGCGAGCCGGGGCGTGCCCCGGTGCGCGCGGGCCTGTCGCTGGGCGACACCATTGCCGGCCTGCATGGCGCGCTGGGCGTGCTGCTGGCGCTGTACGAGCGCGATGCGCGCGGCGGCGAAGGGCAGGTGATCGATGTCGCGCTGTACGAGTCGCTGTTCAACCTGAGCGAGAGCCTGTTGCCGGAATACTCGGCCTTCGGCGCGGTGCGCCAGCCGGCCGGCGGTGCGTTGCCGGGCATCGCGCCGTCCAACGCCTATCCCTGCGCCAGTGGTGAATACGTGCTGGTGGCGGCCAACGGCGACGCCATCTTCAAGCGGCTGATGCATGCCATCGGCCGCGCCGACCTGGCTGAAGATCCGGCGCTCGCGCGTAACGACGGCCGCGTCAGGCGCGTCGACGAGATCGATGCGGCGATCACCGCGTGGACACGTACACAAGGCGTGGAAGACGCGCTGGCGGTGCTCAAGCAGGCCGAAGTGCCATCGGGCCGCATCTACACCGTCAAGGACATCTCGGAAGATCCGCACTACCGCGCGCGCGGCGTGATCGAAAGCGTGACCGCGGCCAGCGGCCTGACGGTCGAGGTGCCGGGCATCATGCCGAAGCTCTCGGCAAGCCCCGGCGCCATTCACGATCGCGCCCCTACGCTGGGGGAGCACACCGATAGCGTGCTGGAGGCTGCCGGTTTCGACGCCGCCACCATCGCCGAGTTGCGCGCGCGCGGAGTGGTCGCATGAGCGCCGCCATTTCCACCCGCCTGCGCGGACCGGCCCGCATCGAGATCAACGAAGTGGCGCCGCGCGATGGCCTGCAGATCGAACCGGTGGTGGTGCCCACCGACGCCAAGGTCGCATTCCTGGACGCCTTGTCGGCCTGCGGCTTCGCCCGCATCGAGGCCACGTCCTTCACATCGGCGAAGGCTATCCCGGCACTGGCCGACGCCGAGGCCGTGATGCATCGCATGGCGCGCGCCGCGGGCGTGCGCTATACCGCGCTGGTGCCCAACTTGCGCGGCCTGGAGCGTGCGCTGTCGTGCCGGCCTGATGAGCTCAACCTGGTGATGTCCGCCAGCGAGACCCATAACCGCGCCAACCTGCGCATGACGCGTGTCCAGTCGCAAGCCCAGCTGCTGGCGATGACCGAGGCCGCCAACGCAGCCGGCGTGCCGGTCAATGTTTCGCTGTCCACGGTGTTCGGCTGTCCCTTCGAAGGCGAGGTGGATCCCGATGCCGTGATGGCGCTGGCCGAATCCTTCGCCAGCGCCGGCGCTGCCGGCATCACGCTGTGCGATACCACCGGCATGGCTTATCCCAGCCAGGTCGCCTCGCTGTGCGAGCGCTTCCAGCAAGGCCTGCCGCAAGCCGGCCTGACCATTCACCTGCACAACACCCGCGGCATGGGCCTGGCGAACGCGCTGGCCGCATGGCAAACGGGGGTGACGCGTTTCGACGCCGCCGCGGGCGGTCTGGGCGGCTGCCCGTTCGCGCCGGGCGCGAGCGGCAATGTCAGCACCGAAGAGCTGGTGCATATGTTCGCAGCAATGGGCGTGGATACCGGCGTGGACCTGGGGCGCCTGCTCGATGTGGTGGCCGGGCTGCCGGCGCTGGTCCAGCGCGACACCGCCAGTCAGTTGCTGCGCGCGGGGCCGCGCCTGCGCACGCATCAGCCGCCGGCCTGGCTGGCCGAACATTTCGGCGGGCAGCACTGACGCTGACGCCGCACTGCCTTTCCGAATCCCGAAGAACGGGGGCGCACCGCGCGGTGAGGGCTGGCGCGGGCGCTGTAAAAGACCAAGATCAACAAGCACCAAGCAGGAGACGCTCCATGCCTCGCATCCCGGCATTTGCCAACGCACGTCCGCAGTTTTCCCTGTCCGTATCGCCGGCGCGCCGCAAGACACTCGCCGCGGTGGCGCTGGCAGCCGCCAGCCTGGCGGGGACTTCCGCCCGGGNGCGGGTACTTCCGCCTGGGCCCAGGACAGCAGCTATCCGAACCGGCCTGTCACGCTGGTGGTCTCCGCCGCCGCCGGCGGCACCACCGATCTGGCCGCACGGATGATCTCCGAGCCGCTGTCCAAGGCCCTCGGCCAGCCGGTGGTGGTGGACAACCGCCCCGGTGGTTCAGGCGGCATTGCCGCGCAGACCGTGGCGCGCGCCAAGCCGGACGGCTATACGCTGCTGGTGCAGTACTCTGGCTTCCAGGTCATCACGCCGCTGCTGACGAAGACCTCGTGGGACCCGGTGAAGGACTTTGCGCCGGTCGCCAACCTTCTGTCGGCGCCGCAAGTGCTGGTGGTGCGCCCGAGCCTGCCGGTCAAGACGCTCAAGGAACTGGTGGCGTATGCCAAGGCCAATCCCAACAAGCTCAACTACGCGTCGTCGGGGAACGGCTCGCTGCAGCACGTCTCCACCGAGTTGCTGAACCAGATGGCCGGCATCCAGATCACCCATGTTCCATACAAAGGCACCGGCCCGGCCATGACCGACCTGCTTGGCGGCTCGGTCGATCTCACCATCACCACGCCGCCGCCGTTGATGGGCCATATCCAGGGCGGCAAGCTGCGCCCGCTGGTGGTGACCAGCAAGCAGCGCCTGCCCAGCCTGAAGGACGTGCCGTCCGCGCCGGAAGCGGGGTACCCCGACCTCGACGTGTCTTCGTGGTTCGCCATGTACGCGCCAGCCGGCACGCCCAAGCCGGTCATCGACAAGCTCGCCGGCGAGATCGAACGCATCATGCAGACCGAGGCCTTCCGCAAGAAGGCCGAAGAACTCGGCGCCGAGGCGAAGTTCATGGGGCCGCAGCAGCTCGCCACGTATCAGCGCAACGAGCTGGCGCGCTGGGGCAAGGTCATCAAATCGGCCGATATCCACGCGGAATGAGGCGCGCGTCGGGCTGGCCATCAAGGCGGCCCCGCAAGGTCATCGGGTAATGCCGTTCAGTAAGGCGGTCGAAAGGCACGACCTGTATTGTTAGTGCCCCGCATGCCGCCATGCGGAGTCGCGGTGTAGGTGTTGATCCCGATGCGACCCGGCGCGGCATCGGCTAGCATCGCAACTTGCCGCTTCGCGGCACCACGGAATCCGTGGCACGCCGTGGCACGCATGAGCGCGAGATCGGCGGCTGGCGTCGGCGGATGGCACGCAACGGTGCATGCCGCCGGCTGGCAGCCGGGTACAACAGGTAGGAGAGAGAAAAATGTATAACAAGAAATTCTGGAAGCAGGCGCTGCTCGCGCTGGCGCTGTTCCTTGCGGGTTGGTTCACGTTCGGTGGCTACGCCCAGGCGCAAGGCAAGCCTGAGAAGGCCAAGATCACCATCGCCGTGGGTGGCAAGAACCTGTTCTACTACCTGCCGCTGACCATCGCCGAGCGCCTCGGCTACTTCAAGGATGAAGGCCTCGACGTCGAGATCGTCGACTTCGCCGGCGGTGCCAAGGCATTGCAGGCGGTGGTGGGCGGCAGCGCCGACGTGGTTTCCGGCGCCTACGAGCACACCATCAACCTGCAAGCCAAGGGCCAGCAGTACCAGGAGTTCGTGCTGCAGGGCCGTGCCCCGCAGATCGTGCTGATGGTTTCCAACAAGACCATGCCCGACTTCAAGTCGGTGGCCGACCTGAAGGGCAAGAAGATCGGCGTGACCGCGCCGGGTTCGTCGACCAATATGATGGCCAACTTCGTGCTGGCCAAGGCAGGGCTGAAAGCGTCGGACGTTTCCTTCATCGGTGTTGGCGCCAGCGCCGGCGCGGTGGCGGCAATGCGCTCCGGCCAGATCGACGCGATGGCCAACCTCGATCCGGTGGTGTCGATGCTGACCCAGAAGAACGAAGTCCGCATCGCCTCGGATACCCGCACGCTGAAGGACACCCAGGCCGTGTTCGGCGGCAATATGCCGTCGGGCTGCCTGTATGCATCGGTGGCGTTTATCCAGCAGAACCCGAACACCACGCAGGCGCTCACCAACGCCATGGTGCGCGCGCTCAAGTGGCTGCAGAAGGCCGGTCCGTCGGACATCGTCAAGACCGTGCCTGAAAGCTACCTGCTGGGTGACCGCGCGCTCTACCTGGCTGCCTGGGAGAAGGTCAAGGAAGCCATCTCGCCGGACGGCAGCATGCCCGCCGACGGCCCCAAGACCGCGCTGAGCACGCTGCAACAGTTCGATCCGGACCTGAAGGGCAAGACCATCAAGCTGGAAAACACCTTCACCAACAGCTTCGTGCAGAAGGCAAACGCCAAGTACAAATAAGGCATCGCCCGCGCCCAGGGTGCCGGCGGCCCGCTGCGTGCAGCGGGCCTTTGCATTGGCAAGCGCCGATGCCGGCCATGGCATCGGGCACGCCGCCTTGAACTTGCCTTCCACGTTATTCCTGTCACGCGGTATTGCGCTGTCCATATCGCTTGCACGGTTCGCACCGTTCGCACCGTTCGCGCAGTCAGCGTTATCCAGCACCGTATCCGCCAAGAGCCTGTCATGAGCACTGCCGCACTTTCCCTCGACAATGTCACCTGCACCTTCGTCTCGCGCGAAGACCGCAGCCAGCGCTATACCGCCGTCAAGGATGTCACCCTGGATATACAGCCCGGTGAATTCGTCTCCGTGGTGGGGCCAACCGGCTGTGGCAAGTCCACCTTGCTTAATGTGGGGGCGGGTTTGCTGCAGCCCTCGATTGGCGAGGTGCGCGTGTTCGGCGAGCCGCTGCGGGGCATCAACACCCGCGCCGGCTACATGTTCCAGGCCGAGGCCCTGATGCCTTGGCGCAGCGCACTCGACAACGTGATCGCCGGGCTGGAATTCCGCGGCATGGCGCGCGCCCAGGCAGAGCAAGAGGGCGAGGCCTGGCTGCGTCGCGTTGGCCTGGGCGGTTTTGGCGACCGCTATCCGCACCAGCTCTCGGGTGGCATGCGCAAGCGCGTCAGCCTGGCCCAGACCCTGGTGCTCGATCCGGACATCATCCTGATGGATGAACCGTTCTCCGCGCTCGACATCCAGACCCGTCAGCTGATGGAAAACGAAGTGCTCGACCTGTGGGCGGCCAAGCGCAAGGCGGTCCTGTTCATTACCCACGATCTCGACGAGGCCATCGCCATGAGCGATCGCGTGGTGGTGCTGTCGGCGGGGCCGGGCACGCACCCGATCGGCGAATTCGCCATCGACCTGCCGCGTCCGCGCGACGTCGCCGAGATACGCAATCATCCGCGTTTTGTCGAACTGCACGCGGCGATCTGGGATGTGCTGCGCGAGGAAGTCCTCAAGGGCTATGCGCAGCAGCGCAAGGTTGCGTGAGTTGACTACCGTCACTCCGTGCGGCGCATTGCGCGCAACGAACTCCGCGAGCGCGCCGGTCGCCACGATGGCCCGGCCCGCCCGCTTCCCACTCAATCCGGTCTGATTTAAATTCGAACTCCGATTCCCATGGCTTTCCGTCCCGACTCCAAGGGCATGCTGCGATTCTGGCAGTTGCTCGTCCTCGTGGTGATCCTCGGCGCCTGGCATATCGCCACGCGCTCGCAACAAGTTGCCTTCTTCTTCGGCGAACCGCTGATGGTGGCCCAGCGTATCTGGAACTGGTTCGTGGTCGAGCGCGATATTTATATCCACCTCGGCGTGACCCTGATCGAGACGCTGCTGGCTTTCGGCATCGGCACGGCGGCGGGGCTCGGCGTTGGCCTGTGGCTGGCGCTCAGCCCGCTGACGTCCGCCATCCTCGATCCCTACATCAAGGCCATGAACTCGATGCCGCGCGTGATTCTGGCGCCGATCTTCGCCGTGTGGTTCGGTCTGGGCATCTGGTCCAAGGTGGCGCTGGCGGTGACGCTGGTGTTCTTTATCGTGTTCTTCAACGTCTACCAGGGCGTCAAGGAAGTCAGCCCGGTGGTGCTGGCCAATGTGCGCATGCTGGGCGCAAACCAGAAACAGCTGCTGCGCCATGTCTACCTGCCGAGCGCGACCAGCTGGGTCTTCTCCTCGCTGCATACCTCTGTTGGCCTGGCTTTCGTGGGCGCGGTGGTGGGCGAATACCTGGGCTCGGCGCGGGGGGTGGGTTACCTGATCCTGCAGGCCGAAGGCACTTTCGACATCAACACCGTGTTCGCCGGCATCGTGGTGCTGACCGCGGCGGCGCTGGTGCTCGACACGCTGGTGGGTGTCGTGGAGAAGCGATTGATGAAGTGGCAACCGCGTAGCGGGGAGACCGAGCGCTTGTAAGACTGGCATCTGCATGGCGCGGCGGCGATCGCGCGTGGCAATAAGAACGGCCGGAGGATGACTTTCCTCCGGCCGTTTTTATTTTGCGAGGTCATTGCCTGGCCTGCCCTGGTGCCGCTTCGTCTGGCACTGTCGGCGGGGTAGCGCGCAATTGCCGGGCGTAATGTTCTGTTTTTAAGACAATTATTTTCACCTAGAATCGGGACCTGATTTCCATTGCCCGAGACATGATGCCCGTTCCAGCGCCGAGGCGCCGGGACGGGCAGGCAAGCCACCGATGCCATTGACGTACCCGATACCGACTGCCGGCCGCGGCGCCGGCAGCCAGCGCCTGATCGTGGCCGCACTGGTGCTGGCGGCGCATGTCCTGGTGTTGGCGCCGGTGCCCTGGCCTGCCTGGCAGTTGTTTTCCGAACCGCAGCGGCGGGATGAAGCCGGCGCGAAGGTCTTGCAATGGGTCACCGTCATGCCTTCCACGGCGCCGCCAATCCCTGTCATGCCAGCACACGCGCCACTTGCCGCGACCACGCGTGGCCAGCCCGCAGTCGGAGCGCGGCCCGCCGCGCGGGCTGAGCAGCCCGTGCAGCCGCCTGCCGCGGCAACGGTCTCTCCGCACCCTACGCCTGCGGCACCCTCCGGTGCCGCCACGGTACCCATGCTGCGGCTGGAACCGCCTGCCTCCGGCGACGCGCCGCCAGTCCCCGGCGCCGCACTGGACAATATCGCCCGCAGCAGGCAGAGGGGCGGAGCGAGCTTCGAGCGCGCAGCCTCGGATGCGGTGGCGTCGCCCGCGCGCCGGCTTGCCGCGGACATTGCTGCCGCGGCACCGGGCGCGGATCTCAGCGAAGGGCAGGCGGGTGTGAATCGCACCGCGCGAGTGCGGGGCGCAGCGGGAACCTACTGCCTGCGCACGAAGGACCCCAGCCTGAAGGTCGATCCTTTTCGCCAGGAGCTTGCCGTGCCGACCAATTGCCCGCCTTAGCGGCACCGTCGAAGGCAACGCGATGCGGGTCAGGTCGCGGCACTCGCGGCCGCCCCAGGCGCAAAGCGTACGCTGACCGTCAGGCCGCCACCCGGTGTTTGCTCGAGCGTTACCGTGGCGCCATGGGTGCGTGCAATCTCGCGCACGATCGGCAGGCCAAGGCGGATGCCTTCGCGCATCGACTTGAGCGAGGCTTCCGGCGTGCGGTCGAATGCCACGTGGGCGGCATCCATGGCGCGGTGGTAAGTCATCCATGCGTCCAGCGCCAGCAACATCAGCAACGGCGGCAGCAGTCAGAGCGATAGCTGCAGGCGCAGGCTCGGTACTTTCATCGCGCGGCGGGCGGGGCCGCGCCAGCCTGGGCGCCCGCAGCGAGCAGGTAGCCCAGCCCGCGCAGGGTGACGATGGCCACGCCGCTGCCATCCAGCTTCTTGCGCAGGCGGTGCACGTAGATCTCGATGGCATCGGGGTTGACCGACTAGTCGATGCCGAAGATCTTCTCCGACATGGCCTCCTTGTTGACGGCGCGTCCGTCGCGCTGCATCAACACTTCGAGCACCGCGCGCTCCCGCCGGGTCAGCGCCAGCGTTTCGCCGTTCAGCGTAAACGCGCGGCTGATCCCGTCATAACACAGCGTGCCGCATTGCAATTGCGTGCTCTCGTGCCCGTGGCTGCGGCGTATCAGCGCGCGGGCGCGTGCTTCCGGCTCGGGCAGGTCGAACGGCTTGGACAGGTAGTCGTCGGCGCCGAGATTGAGCCCCCTTTGCCCGGTCCTCGACGGATCCGTGCGCGGCCAGGATCAGTACGGGCAAGGCGTTGCGCTGTTGCCGCAGGCGCCGCAGCACCTCGAGCCCATCGAGCTTGGGCAGGCCAAGGTCGAGGATGAGCAGCGCGTAGTCCTGCGTCGCCAGCAGGTGATCGGCGGCCCGCTCGTCGTGCATGCAGTCGACGGCGAAGCCGGCCTGGGTCAGCGCTTCGACCAGCGCTTCGATCAGCGCATTGGCCAGCATCACATTGTCTGTGGGCGTGACCGCCGGTCTGCAGCATCGCTTTTGAACGGGGGGGCGGGGCGCCGCCGCCATGGTGACGTGAAGATTGACGGCGAAAAAAAACGCCTGGCACCAAGACGCCAGGCGTTTTTTCTTTTGCACTGCGCCGAAGGCGCGCGCGGTCAGGGCACGATGACGATCTTGCCGGTGACCTTGCGTGCTTCCATGTCCTTCAGGGCCTGCGGCGCCTGCTCCAGCGGATAGCGCGCGGAGATATGCGGGCGGATCTTGCCTTCCTTCATCCATCCCAGCATCTGCGCCATATTGGCCTGGTTCGCCTTGGGTTCGCGCCGTGCGAAATCGCCCCAGAACACGCCCACCAGCGAGGCGCCCTTGAGCAGTGCGAGGTTCAGCGGGAGCTTGGGGATTTCGCCATTGGCGAAACCCACCACCAGGTAGCGGCCGCGCCAGCCGATCGAGCGGAACGCCGGCTCGGCGTAGATGCCGCCGACCGGATCGTAAATCACGTCGGGTCCGCGTCCGTCGGTCAGCGCCTTGACGCGCTCGCGCAAGTCTTCGGTGCTGTAGTTGATCAGCGCATCGGCGCCATGGTCCTTGCATACCGCGAGCTTCTCGTCGGTGGAAGCTGCCGCGATCACGCGCGCGCCGATGGCCTTGCCGATCTCGATCGCGGCCAGGCCCACGCCGCCGGCGGCACCGAGTACCAGCATGGTCTGGCCGGCCTTCAGTTCGCCGCGGTCGATCACCGCGTGGTGCGAGGTGCCGTAAGTGAGGGTGAATGCCGCGGCGGTTTCGAAGTCGATGCCCGGCGGCATCGGCACCACCGCGCTGGCGGGCGCCTTGGCCTGCGAGGCAAAAGCGCCGTTGCCGAGATAGGCGATGACATTGTCGCCGGGTTTGACGTGCGTCACGCCTTCTCCCACCGCGTTGACCACGCCGGCCAGCTCCGAGCCGGGCGAGAAGGGCAGTTGCGGCTTGGCCTGGTATTTGTTCTGGATGATGAGGACGTCGGGGAAATTCACGCCGGCCGCCTTCACGTCGATGACCACTTCGCCCGCGCCGGGCACCAGGTCGGGCAGAGTTTCAAGAACCAGCGAATCAGGCGGGCCCCAGGCTTTGCAAAGTACGGCTTTCATCATGTCTCCGGTGATATGTTCGATGCCCGGCAGAGTATGGCGCAAATGGGTGAACGCGAGGTCCATGCGCGTTGCGCCAGGCAGGCCCGGGCAAGTGTAGCGCAAAAATAGCACGGTCGTTCTGTTACGCGCCGGGGGCCATCTTCGGCGGTCGGTCGGCAGCACGATTTGCGGTACGGACAGGGCGCCCGCAGCAGCCTTGTCAGGTACAATCGCGCCCATGCATATCCTCCTCGCAAACGATGACGGTTACCTGGCGCCGGGGCTTGCCGCGCTACATGCCGCGCTGGCGCCGCTGGCTCGCATCACGGTGATCGCGCCCGAGCAAAACCACAGCGGTGCGTCGAACTCGCTGACCTTGCAACGGCCCCTGTCAATGTTCGAGGCGCGCGAGGGCGTGCAGAAAGGTTTCCGTTTCGTCAACGGCACGCCGACCGATTGTGTGCATATCGCGCTGACCGGCCTGCTGGACGAGAAACCGGATCTGGTGGTGTCAGGCATCAACCAGGGCCAGAACATGGGTGAGGACGTGCTGTACTCCGGCACCGTCGCCGCGGCCATCGAGGGTTTCTTGCTGGGCATTCCCTCGATCGCCTTTTCCCAGGTGGACAAGGGCTGGACGCACCTCGACGCGGCTGCCCGCGTGGCGCGCGACATTGTCGAGCGCTATATCGCCAAGCCCGCGGAAGAACCCTTCCTGCTCAACGTCAATATTCCCAGCCTGCCGTTCGAGCATCTCAAAGGCTATCGCGCCACCCGGCTAGGCAAGCGTCATCCCTCGCAGCCTGTCATCACGCAGGTAAACCCGCGTGGCGACACCAACTACTGGATCGGACCTGCCGGCGACGCGCGCGATGCGAGCGAGGGCACGGATTTCCACGCCACGGGCGAAGGTTTCGTGTCGTTGACCCCTTTGCAGCTGGACCTGACACACCGCGGGCAGCTCGAGCAGATCAACCAGTGGCTCGCATAAGCCCTTGCGCGCGCAGTATCTGGCCGTCATGAGTACCGTCCCGCGTCGCCCAAAGTTTCCCCTTTCGCTGGACGCCGTGGTCGAGCGAAAGCCCGCACCGGCGCGTACCGCCGGCATGCCTGCCGTTGGCGGAGCTCGCGGCGCGGCGATGGCCGCCAAGTCGCTCGCGGCCAAGGCGCCTGGCGCGCCGACGCCGGCCGCCAG
>NZ_JFJV02000282.1:14292-20459 GCF_000611145.1 Cupriavidus sp. SK-3
CAGTGCGTCCACGGCGGGCGGGGGCGGGATGGCGTCCGAGCGGGCGCGCGGCGCGTTGGCGGCACGGTTGCGCGCAGCGGGCATCCGCGACGAGCGTGTACTCGACGCAATTGCCACTATCCCTCGCCACCTGTTCGTCGAGCCTGGACTGGCTTCGCAAGCGTATGAAGACGCGGCGCTGCCGATCGGCCACCAGCAGACCATCTCCAAGCCGTCGGTGGTGGCACGCATGATCGAACTGTTGCGCGATGGCCTCGCCGCCGACGAGCCGCTGGAGCGCGTGCTGGAGATCGGCACTGGCTGCGGCTACCAGGCGGCGGTACTGAGCCTGGTGGCGCGCGAAGTGTTTTCCATCGAGCGGATTCGTCCGCTGCACGAACAAGCCAAGGCGAACTTGCGGCCGCTGCGGGTGCCAAACCTGCGCCTGCACTATGGCGACGGCATGCTGGGCTTGCCGCAGGCGGCGCCGTTTTCGTCGATTATCCTGGCGGCGGCCGGCATGGAGGTGCCGCAGGCGTTGCTGGAGCAGCTGGCAGTCGGCGGGCGGCTGATCGCGCCTGTGGCGGTGGCGCCCCCCGCCGGCGGGCCGGGCCAGACCGTCACACAGCAGTTATTGTTGATCGAGCGGCGTAACCGGCATCGTTTTCACCGGACCGCGCTTGAAGCCGTTTTCTTTGTGCCATTAAAATCGGGCACTATCTGAGTCGAACTATGCACAATATCGTGAACACGGAACGTATCGCCCGCGCCGGGCAGCTCGCCACCGCCTCCCTGTTGCTGGCCCTGCTGGCGGCCTGCGCCTCCTCGCCCATGCCCGCGCCGGTGGTGGACCGCACCTCCGGTGCCGGTGTCGCTGGCGTCGTCCCCCTGGAGCCTGCGCCGCCTGGATACTATCGCGTCAAGCGAGGCGATACGCTTTATCGAATCGCTCTTGAGAACGGCCAGTCCTACCGCGATGTCGCGGCCTGGAATTCGCTCGCGAATGCGAATCAGATTGAGGTGGGTCAATTGTTGCGGGTGGTGCCGCCGGGTGCCGATGTGAATGCGGGCACTGGCGTGGCCACCGTGCCGGTGGCGCCCGGCAGCGTGCAGGCGCAGCCGATCGACCAGGCTCGTCCGGTTCCCGCCCCGATTCCGTCGACTGCCGCCGCTGGCGGGGCTTCCGCGCCCTCGGCGCCCGCGTCCGCCGCCGCCGCTGATGGCACAATCAAGCTGGCATGGCCGGTCACCGGCCAGTTGATCGGACGATTCGACGAAAAAGGCAACAAGGGCATCGATATTGCCGGCAAGAAGGGCGATGCGGTGCAGGCTGCCGACGATGGCCGTGTGATTCACGTTGGCCCCTTGCGCGGCTACGGGAATCTTGTCATCATCAAACACAACGATACATATCTCACTGCTTACGGCCACAACGACAAGGTGCTGGTGACGGAGCAGGCAACGGTCCGCAAGGGACAAAAGATTGCAGAGATGGGCAACAGTGACACCGATCGTGTGAAACTGCATTTCGAGGTACGCAAGAACGGGAAACCAGTCGATCCGATGCGGTATCTGCCGCCACAGTGAGGGTTCATGCCACGCCAGAAAACTGTCTCTACCGGAAGCACCAGCCGGACCCGGCGTTCCAAGCAGCCGGAGTTGCAGCAGTCCGCTGGCGTGGCGCGAGCCGACGCCGATTCCGAAGCCTATGAACAGGACCCGGCCGCCGACATGGTTCCACTGACCGATGAGCCCATCACCACGGGTACGGCGGTAGGATTGCGCGAGGCCGACCTAATGGTCGAGGAAGTCGAACGGCAGGCCCGCGACGAGGACGAGGAAGAGTCCGAGGACGAAGAGGAAACCGAGAACGGTACAGAGGCCGCCGCGCCCGACCATGACGATTTCCGCACCGTGCTGCATACCGAACTGGCAGCCGATACCGTCCAGCATTACCTGAACCGCATCAGCATCAAGCCGCTGCTGTCGGCCCCCGAGGAACTGCATTTCTCCACGCTGGCCAAGGGTGGCGATTTTTCGGCGCGCCAGGTCATGATCGAGCGCAACCTGCGGCTGGTGGTCAGCATTGCCAAGGGCTATCTCAATCGCGGCGTGCCGCTGCTGGACCTGATCGAGGAAGGCAATCTCGGCCTGATGCACGCGATCGAGAAATTCGATCCCTCCCGTGGATTCCGTTTCTCGACCTACGCCACCTGGTGGATCCGCCAGAGCATCGAGCGCGCCATCATGAACCAGGCGCGCACCGTACGCCTGCCGGTCCATGTCATCCGCGAGCTCAATCAGGTGCTGCGTGCCAAGCGTCATCTGGAAAAAGGCGGCACCGACGGCCGCGATGCCAGCCTGGAAGATATCGCCCATCTGCTTGGCAAGACGCCCGACGAAGTGCAGGATGTGCTCGCGCTCAACGAGCACACCACCTCGCTCGACACGCCTTTCGATCTTGATCCGGGCTCCAGCTTGCTCGATTTCCTCTCGGACGAGCACAACGCCGCGCCCGACCAGGAGGTCGCGCACCGGGAACTGGAAAACCTGATGAAACAGTGGCTGGCGCGCTTGTCGGAAAAACACCGCTACGTGGTGGAGCGCCGCTTTGGCCTTAATCATATCGAGCCGGCCACGCTGGAAGAACTTGCCGAGGAAATGGGACTGACACGCGAGCGCGTGCGCCAGATCCAGCAAGAGGCGCTGGTCAAGCTCAAACGCCATTTTGCATCGCAAGGCGTGCGCAAGGACGCTGTTCTATGACACCTGTGCTGGTTTTCGACATCGAGACGATTCCCGATGTCGATGGATTGCGTCGTCTGCACGACCATCCCGATTCCATGAGCGACACCGAAGTCGCCGAACATGCCTTCGCGGCCCGCCGCGAGAAAAACGGCAGCGATTTCCTGCCGCACTACCTGCAGCGCATCGCTGCCATTTCCTGCGTGTTGCGCCGCAACCAGCGGGACGGCAGCCCGGTCTTCCATGTGGGCTCGCTGGGCACGATGGACGACGGCGAGGCGGTGCTGATCCAGAAGTTCTATGACCTGGTGGCGCGCTATTCGCCCCAGATGGTGTCGTGGAACGGCGGTGGCTTCGACCTGCCCGTGCTGCACTACCGCGCGCTGGTCCACGGCATCGTGGCGCCGCGCTACTGGGAAATGGGCGAGGGCAGCGAGTCTGACAGCCGCGATTTCAAGTGGAATAACTACATCAGCCGCTACCACATGCGGCACCTCGACCTGATGGATCTGCTGGCGATGTACCAGCCACGCGCCAGCGCACCGCTGGACGACCTGGCCAAGTTGTGCGGCTTTCCCGGAAAGATGGGCATGGATGGCAGCAAGGTCTGGCAGGCCTACCAGGATGGCCAGTTGGGCGCGATCCGCGACTACTGCGAGACTGATGTCGTCAATACCTATCTGATGTACTGCCGCTTCCAGTTGATGCGCGGCGGCCTGACGCCCAGGCAGTTCGATACCGAGGTCGAATTCGTGCAGGAATCGCTTGCCGAGTTGCCTGGTTCGCAGTGGATCGAATACCTCCAGTCCTTCCGCGTCAAGCCGGTGCACGCTGGCGGCGATGACGACGAAGAACCGGAGATCTGACAGCGCCCCGCCTCCCTTTTATTCGTCCGCCAGGGACAGATAGATCGGCTGGTGGTCCGAGGCCTGCGTTTCGCTGTCGACCTCACAGCACAGCACGCGCGACAGCAGGTCTTCCGTGAGGAATACGAAGTCGCATGCAAATGGTGCTTCCGGCCACTGATCCTTGTCGTGCAACGCGCAGGTGGGCGCGTGGGGCTTGCCTGGATTGGCGTGCATCCAGGCGTCATGCCAACCGATGATGCCGGTCTCGTGAGAGCCATCGTACGGTGCCAGCATGCGCAGATAGGCAATGTCGTCCGGGACGCTGTTGAAGTCGCCGCACAACACGGCGGAAGCGGGGCGCGGCTCGGGCGTGAACGGGCCGGGGCCGGTTTCAGCCAGGCCGGGCTGGCTGGCGTGCTCGCACGCTTCGCGGTGCCATGCGCGCAGCGCGTCGGTTTGAGCAGCGCGCTGGTGCGTCGAGTAGTACTCGAGATGGGTGCAGATCACGCGCAAGCGTCGATCGCCTGCAAGCACCGTAGCTTCCAGCGCGACGCGTGGCATCGATGGTACGGTTGGATCGGCAGGCCAGGGCAGGGCGTGGTGGAACACTTCGCACAGGGGCAGGCGGGTGGCGATGAGGTTGCCGAACTGGCGCGGCGAACCATCCGCGGAGAAGCGGTCCACCCCCGGCGCGTACAGAATCCGGTAGCCGGGGAGCAGTGCCGCCAGTTCAGCCACCTGGTCTGGGCCAGGTCCGCCGCCGAGGTCGCCATAGCCCCGTGTCACTTCCTGCAGGCAGAGCACATCGGCATCCGCGATCGCGCGCAGAGTCCTGACCGTGCGACCCAGGTCCACGCGCCCGTCGGCGCCACGACCCCACTGGATATTCCAGGAAATCAGTTCCATGTCGCCTCCCTGCTCGAATTCCGTTGCGCGCGGTGCCGGTGTTCGGTGCCGACGGTGCCACGCGCATGCTGCATCCATGTTGCGCCAATCTTGCGCGCTTGTCCCATTGTTGTTACGTCGAAGCCGCCGCGCGGCCGCTCGAGGCAGCGTCTGGACTACAATCGCGCTTTTACAAAACAATACGTCAGGTCCCCCAGGTGTCCCAAGCCGTGACTCGTCCGCAAGCCCAATCGGCGCCAGAAGGTGGCGCTTCCGCCTCTCCGGCGGCTTCCGTTTCCGCACAGCCCGCGCCGGCGGCGCAGCCCGTCGTACAGATCCACAGCCTCGACATGGAGGCGCGCGGCGTTGGCCGGCTGGTCAATGAAGACGGCACTCCCGGCAAGGTGATTTTCGTCGAAGGCGCGCTGCCGGGCGAAACCGTCAGCTACCGCAGCTTCAAGCGCAAGGCAAGTTACGAACAGGCGAATCTGGTCGAGATCAAGAAGTCTTCGTCGATGCGCGTGAAACCGGGCTGCCAGTACTTTGGTATCTGTGGCGGTTGTTCAATGCAGCACCTGGATGCACGCGCGCAGGTGGCCATCAAGCAACGCGTCCTGGAGGATGATCTCTGGCATCTGTCGAAATTGCGCCCGGATGTGGTGTTCCGCCCGATCGCAGGACCTGACTGGGGCTACCGCTACCGGGCCCGCCTGACCGTGCGGTATGTGGCCAAAAAAGGCACGGCACTGGTCGGCTTCCATGAAAAGAAGAGCAGCTATGTGGCAGATATGACGCGCTGCGAAGTGCTGCCGCCGCACGTTTCGGCCCTGCTGGTGCCCCTGCGTGAACTGATCACGGGACTGTCGATCCGTGACCGCATGCCGCAGGTCGAACTGGCTGTGGGCCAGGACCTGACCGTGCTGGTGCTGCGCACCCTGGAGCCGCTTACCGAGGCCGACGAGGTGTTGCTGCGCGGCTTCGCGGACCGGCACGGCGTGCAGTTCTGGCTGCAGCCCAAGGGGCCGGACACGGTGGTGCCGTTCTACCCGCTTGACCGCGAACTGGCCTATACGCTACCGGAATTCAATATCCGGATGCCGTTCAAGCCGACCGATTTTACCCAGGTCAATCATCAGATCAACCGCGCGCTGATCGGCCGGGCGTTGCGCTTGCTGGACGCCCAGCCGGATGACCGGCTGCTCGACCTGTTCTGCGGCATCGGTAACTTCACGCTGCCGCTGGCGACGCGCGGCGGCTCGGTGATGGGCATCGAGGGCAGCGAGGTCCTGACCAGGCGGGCGCTTGCCAATGCGGCTGTCAACTGGCTGGACCACAAGACCGAGTTTGCCTGCCGCAACCTGTTCGAGGTGGGCGCCGAGGACATCGCCGCGCTCGGCCGCTTCGACCGCTGGCTGATCGATCCGCCGCGCGAAGGCGCGCTGGCGGTAAGCAGGGCGCTGGGCGAACTGGCCCAGACTGGCAGCGATGTGCTGCCCAGGCGCATTGTCTATGTGTCCTGCAACCCGGCCACGCTGGCGCGGGACGCCGGCTTGCTGGTGCACGAGGCCGGCTACCGCCTGTCGGGGGCGGGGGTGGTCAATATGTTCCCGCACACATCGCACGTCGAGTCGATCGCGGTGTTCGATCGGGGCTGATGACCGGCGCAGGCGGGCAGACGATGCAAAAGAAAAAGGCCAGCGCCCGGGCGCT
>NZ_JFJV02000282.1:20501-35779 GCF_000611145.1 Cupriavidus sp. SK-3
AGCAGGGCGGCGCGAGGCCGCCCACCTCAGTCGCGGTTGCCGCCGAAAATGCCGAGCAGTGCCAGCAAGTTGGCGAAGACGTTGTACACGTCCAGATAAATTGCCAGCGTTGCCGTGATGTAGTTGGTCTCGCCGCCGTTCAGCACGCGCTGCACGTCAAAGAGGATATAGGCCGAGAAGATGCCGATGGCAATCACCGAAACCGTGATCATCAGGGACGGCAACTGCAGCCAGATATTGGCGACGCTGGCCAGGATCAGCAGGATCACCCCGACGAACAGGAATTTGCTCAGCCCGGAGAAATCGCGCTTGCTGACGGTGGCGATGGTGGCCATGGCGCCGAATACCGCGGCTGTGCCGCCGAAGGCATACATGATCAGTGCCGGACCGTTCGAGAACTGCAGCACCGACCCGATCAGGCGCGACAGCATCAGGCCCATGAAGAAGGTAAAGGCCAGCAGCAGGACCACGCCCATGCTGCTGTTCTTGGTCTTCTCGATGGCGTAGAAGAAGCCGAACGCGATACCCAGGAACAGGATCAGCGACAGGCCGGGGCTGCCTTTCATCAGGCTGAAGCCGGTCGTGACGCCGATCCAGGCACCGAGTACGGTGGGGATCATCGAAATGGCGAGCAACCAGTACGTGTTGCGCATGACCCGATTGCGCACCACAACGTCGCTCGTTGCGGTGCCGCTGCCGAAACTGTATGTGTTCAGCTTGTTATCCATGGTGACTCCTGTCTCAAAACGGTGAGGCGCCGGGGTAACCCAGCGGGCACAACGCAAATGTGGCATCGCGGAGGGGGAATTGCAAGGGGCGGGGAACCCATTCGCCACTTTTACGCAGAATCCGCACTGCCAGTGATCGTTTGATCGCAATGCGCCTTGTGCGTTCCCTGTACAGGCTCTCAATTTAATGTGATCTTTGTGCTACTTTTAGGCGCAAGCTCCATCAGTCCCGGCATTCAGTGGCGGGCGACTATGGGCATTCTCGAAACCATAACTGTCTCGTGCTAGAATTGCACGTTTATTCCAGTTGTAACCCCTTCATTTTTCGGAGTTTTTATGGCGATCGAACGCACCCTGTCGATTATCAAGCCGGATGCCGTGGCAAAGAATGTCATTGGCCAGATTTACGCGCGTTTCGAGGCCGCCGGCCTGAAGGTCGTGGCTGCCAAGATGGTTCACCTGTCGCGCGGCGAAGCCGAGCAGTTCTATGCAGTGCACGCAGCCCGCCCGTTCTTCAAGGACCTG
The DNA here is from genome assembly GCF_000611145.1 of Cupriavidus sp. SK-3. Lineage (NCBI taxonomy): Bacteria > Pseudomonadati > Pseudomonadota > Betaproteobacteria > Burkholderiales > Burkholderiaceae > Cupriavidus > Cupriavidus sp. SK-3. The sequence continues at coordinate 21,755 of NZ_JFJV02000282.1, forward strand.
GTGGACTTCATGGTTTCCGGCCCGGTGATGATCCAGGCCCTGGAAGGCGAAAACGCCATCCTGAAGAACCGCGACCTGATGGGCGCGACCGACCCGAAGAAGGCTGAAGCCGGTACCATCCGCGCTGATTTCGCCGACAGCATCGACGCCAACGCCGTGCACGGCTCGGACGCAGCGGAAACCGCTGCCGTCGAGATTGCTTTCTTCTTCCCTGGCATGAACGTTTACAGCCGCTGATTGTCTGGCATATTGCCCAAGACTAGACTGATATTGAAGTCGATACTGCCGTCATGAACACTCTCGTCAACCTGCTCGATCTGGATGCGGACGCGCTCACCGCTTATTGCGGGGAGCTCGGCGAGAAGCCGTTTCGTGCGCGGCAGTTGCAGCGCTGGATTCACCAGTTCGGCGCCAGCCGTTTCGATGCCATGTCGGATCTCGCCAAGTCGCTGCGCGAAAAGCTCGCCACGCGGGCCGAGATCCGCTCGCCCGCCGTTATCACCGACAACCTGTCGGCCGACGGCACGCGCAAGTGGCTGCTCGACGTTGGCGCTGGCGATGCGGTGGAGACGGTGTACATCCCCGAGGAGACGCGTGGGACGCTGTGCGTGTCTTCCCAGGCGGGGTGCGCCGTCAATTGCCGCTTTTGTTCCACCGGCAAGCAGGGCTTCTCGCGCAACCTGTCCACTGGCGAGATCATCGGCCAGCTATGGATGGCCGAGTTCGCCATGCGTTCCCAGCTGGGCCGTGGCCCCAAGGACGACCGCGTCATCTCCAATGTGGTGATGATGGGCATGGGCGAGCCGCTGCTCAACTACGATCAGGTGGTGCCGGCCATGCGCCTCATGCTGGACGACAACGCCTATGGGCTGTCGCGCCGGCGAGTGACGCTGTCCACGTCCGGCGTGGTGCCGATGATGGACCGCCTGGCCAAGGATTTGCCCGTGGCGCTGGCAGTTTCGCTGCACGCGTCCAACGACCCGTTGCGCGACATGCTGGTGCCGCTCAACAAGAAGTATCCGCTGGCCGAATTGATGGCGGCTTGCCGTCGCTATCTCGAATTCGCCCCGCGCGATTTCATCACTTTCGAATATTGCATGCTGGATGGCGTCAACGACGGTGTCGAGCATGCCCGGGAACTGTTGAAGCTGGTGGCCGACGTGCCATGCAAATTCAACCTGATTCCGTTCAACCCCTTCCCGGAGTCGGGCCTCAAGCGCTCGAACAACGAGCAGATCCGCCGCTTCGCCCAGGTCTTGATGGACGCCGGCATTGTCACCACCATCCGCAAGACGCGCGGCGACGATATCGATGCCGCCTGCGGCCAGCTGGCTGGCGAGGTCAAGGACCGCACCCGCCTGGCGCAGCGCGGCAAGTTCGGCAAGATCACGCCGATCGTGGCTGCTCCCAGCCAGCCGCAAGAGGCGCGCCCTGCATGACGCGTCTGATAGTCGCGGTCCTGATGGGGCTGGTGCTGCTGTCTGCCTGCCAGTTGCCGCCGCCGGCCAAGCCGGAACTGCAGACGGCGTCCGACCAGACCGATGTTAGCCGGCGCGCCACGATCCGCCTCCAGCTGGCAACAAGCTACCTGGAGGCCGGCCAGTACGGCGTTGCACTGGACGAAGCGAAGCAGGCCATCGCGATCGATCCGACCCTGGTCGATGCGTACCATATCCGCGCGCTGGTCTATATGAATATGAACGAGCGCGTGCTGGCCGAGGAGAGCTTTCGCACCGCGCTGTCGATGCGCGCTGACGATGGCGACGTACTGAACAACTATGGCTGGTTCCTGTGCATGAACGGGCGCTATGCCGAGGGCGTGCCCTACCTGGAGCGCGCGGTGTCCGCTCCGTCGGCGAGCGGGCCGGGCAAGGCCCTGACCAGCCTCGGCACCTGCCAGTTGCGCAATGGCAAGGATGAGGCGGCCGAGAAGAGCCTGTTTGGCGCGCTGCGATTCGATCGCGGCAACCCGGTGGCGAACAGCAACCTGGCGCTGCTGTATTACCAGCGCGGGGACTACCAGCGAGCCCAGCAGTATGTCGGGCGCGTCAACAGCAGCAATTTCGTCAGCGCGCAATCCCTCTGGCTGGGTGCGCGCATTGCCCGCCGTCAGGGCGACGTCGCGGCGCAGAATGCCCTGGTGGCACAGTTGCGCAGCCGTTTCCCCGATTCGCGTGAGTTGACCGCATACGAACAAGGAGCATGGGATGAGTGAGCACGAGCGCGCCGAGGGCCAGACTGCAGCGACGGGACACGTGGGCGGCACCGCCGCCGACGCCGGGCGCGAGGCGGTGGCGCGCGAGATCGGTGATCGGCTGGCGCAAGCGCGCCAGGATCAGCGTTTCTCGCTGGAAGATGTCAGTGCGAGGCTGAAGGTAGCCGCGCACAAGCTGGCGGCGATTGAGCAGGGCGACGTCGCGGCGTTGCCCGACGTGACCTTTGCCAAAGGCGTGATGCGTGCCTATGCGCGAATGCTCCAGGTCGACATCGATGCCCTGCTGGCGCGCTTTCACGCACAGGCCGTGCCGGTGGTGGAAATCGGCATGCGCCGCGAAGGTGGCCTGAACGAAAGCTTCGACGACCGCAACCGCTTTGGCTCTGGTGGCTCTGGTGGCCGCTGGATCTGGCTGGCCCTGGTCGTCGCCGTGATTGGCGGCGGCGTGTTGTTCGGCCTGGACCATTTCAAGCAGTGGATGGAAGCGCGAAAGGAAAACCTCACGGCGCCCCCGGCAGCGGAAGCCACGGTGCAAGGCGGCGAGCCAGGTACGGTGACGGCGGCGCTGCCGCCGGTGATGGCTGCGTCCGACGCCCCCGCGCCTTCCGAGGCGCTGCCGGCCAGTGGCCCCGCCGTGGTGGCGCCGGCGGCACCGGCCTCCGCCGGGATTGCTGCTTCGGCAGCGGCACCAGCGCCCGCGATGCCTGCGGCACCAGCGTCAGCGGCACCAGCGGCTGCGGCGCCCGCCGCAACCGCGGCATCAACTGCGGCGGCCGGTACCGGCGAGTTGCGGATCCGTTTTGCTTCCGACACCTGGTATGAGATCCGCGACCGCGGCGGCAAGGTCGTGCTCGGCGGCACCGCGCGTGCCGGCCAGGATCTGAGCGGCGGTGGTACGCCGCCTTATAAAATCGTGATCGGCAATGTCAAGGGCGTCGAGTCGCTGACCCGCAATGGCACGCCGGTCGACCTGCAGTCCGCGAACCGCAATAACGTGGCGCGCCTGACGCTGCCCTGAACGTCGTTTCTCCAGCCATGCGTATCTCCGCATTGCAAGGTGGTAATGCTATGAATCAACAGGCTTGTATGCCGGTCCTGCCCGGCCCGTTGCCCCGCCGCAAGACGCGCCAGGCGCGCGTGGTGTGGGGCGACAACGTGGTCACCATCGGTGGCGACGCGCCCGTGCGCGTGCAGTCGATGACGAATACCGACACGGTGGACGCCATCGGCACCGCGATCCAGGTCAAGGAGCTGGCGCGTGCCGGTTCCGAGATCGTGCGCATCACGGTCAATACGCCGGAAGCCGCGGCGGCGGTCCCCGCCCTGCGCGAGCAGTTGGACCGCATGGGCGTGAATGTGCCGCTGGTGGGCGACTTCCATTACAACGGCCATAAGCTGCTGCAGGATTTCCCCGACTGCGCCCAGGCGCTGTCGAAGTACCGCATCAACCCCGGCAACGTAGGGCAGGGCGCGAAACGCGACACGCAATTCGCGCAGATGATCGAGATGGCCTGCCGCTATGACAAGCCGGTGCGCATCGGCGTCAATTGGGGCAGCCTGGACCAGTCACTGCTGGCGCGCGTCATGGACGAGAACGCGCAGCGCGCCGAGCCGTGGCCGGCCCAGAACGTGATGGTCGAGGCGCTGATCACTTCCGCCATCGAGTCGGCGAAGAAGGCCGAGGAAATCGGCCTGCCCGGCAATCAGATCATCCTGTCGTGCAAGGTTTCGCAAGTGCAGGAGCTGATCGCGGTCTACCGCGAGCTGACCAAGCGGTGCGACTACGCCTTGCACCTCGGGCTGACCGAGGCGGGCATGGGCAGCAAGGGCATCGTGGCCTCCACCGCCGCGCTCTCGGTGCTGCTGCAGGAAGGCATCGGCGACACCATTCGCATCTCACTGACACCGGAACCCGGCGCCGCGCGCGAGAAGGAAGTTTATGTGGGGCAGGAGATCCTGCAGACCATGGGACTGCGCAACTTCACCCCGATGGTGATTGCCTGCCCCGGCTGCGGCCGCACCACCAGCACTACCTTCCAGGAACTGGCGTCCAGTATCCAGAGCTACCTGCGCGAGCAGATGCCCACCTGGAAGACTGCCTACCCAGGCGTGGAAGAAATGGATGTGGCCGTGATGGGCTGCATCGTGAACGGGCCGGGCGAAAGCAAGCATGCCAATATCGGCATCTCGCTGCCGGGCTCGGGCGAATCGCCGGCGGCGCCGGTGTTCGTCGACGGCGTCAAGGTCAAGACGCTGCGCGGCGATCGGATTGCCGAGGAATTCCAGGCGATCGTCGATGACTATGTGCGGACCCGTTACGGCAAGGACGCCGGACGCGCAGGCAATGAGGCGGCAGCCTGAGCCATCAAGGCCAGGCGCTGCAGGGAAATACAAGAGAAGATGAACCAACCCGTGAATCCGGCGGCCGCCAGCGACGGCGCCAAGGCCGACAGCAAGATCAAGTTGCCCAAGGCACTGCAGGGCGTCAAGGGCATGAACGACATGCTGCCCGCGGACGCGCCGCTGTGGGAGCATTTCGAGAGCGCCGCGCGCGCCATGCTGCGCGCCTATGGCTACCAGCAGATCCGCACCCCCATCGTCGAGCACACGCAACTGTTCGTGCGCGGCATCGGCGAAGTCACCGACATCGTCGAGAAGGAAATGTATTCCTTCACCGACGCGCTTAACGGCGAGCAACTGACGCTGCGCCCCGAGGGCACGGCGGCCGCGGTGCGTGCCACCATCGAGCACAACCTGCTGTACGACGGCCCCAAGCGCCTGTGGTACACCGGCCCGATGTTCCGCCACGAGCGTCCCCAGCGCGGGCGCTATCGCCAGTTCCATCAGCTTGGTGCGGAGGCACTCGGCTTCGCCGGTCCCGACGTGGATGCCGAGATCATCATGATGTGCCAGCGCCTGTGGGACGACCTCGGGCTGGTCGGGGTGCGGCTGGAGCTCAATTCGCTGGGCCAGGCGCACGAGCGCGCCGCGCATCGCGAAGAACTGATCAAGTACCTGGAAGGCTTCCAGGACATTCTTGACGAAGACAGCAAGCGCCGCCTGTATACCAACCCGTTGCGCGTGCTGGATACCAAGAATCCCGCGCTGCAGGAAATGGCAAGCAACGCGCCCAAGCTGATCGACTTCCTGGGCGAGGAGTCGCTGGCCCACTTTGACGGCGTGCAGCGCCTGCTCAAGGCCAACAACATCCCGTTCAAGATCAACCCGCGCCTGGTGCGAGGGCTGGATTACTACAACCTGACGGTGTTCGAGTGGATTACCGACAAGCTCGGCGCGCAGGGCACCATTGCCGGCGGCGGCCGCTACGATCCGCTGATTGCGCAGATGGGCGGCAAGCCGGCGCCCGCTTGCGGCTGGGCGATGGGCATCGAGCGCATCATCGAGCTGCTGCGCGAGGAGAAACTCGCGCCACAGGCGGAAGGGTGCGATGTGTACCTCGTCCACCAGGGCGAAGCGGCGGGCCTGCAGGCCATGATCGTCGCCGAGCGGCTGCGCGATGCCGGGCTCGACGTGCTGCTGCATGCCACGCCGGACGGCAAGAGCGGCAGCTTCAAGTCGCAGATGAAGCGTGCGGACGGTAACGGCGCCGGCTATGCCGTTATCATTGGCGACGACGAAGTGGCGGCGGGTACGGTCCAGGTCAAGGATCTGCGGCAAGGCGCGCAGGCCGAAGGCGGTGGCACGCAGGTGACGGTACCGGCTGAAGAACTGGTCGCCCACATCATCGACGCGATGGTCGGCGCCAGCGAATAAGAAACCAGGCAGCGGAACCGGGGGCCGCGCGGCGCGGTCCCTTATAACAAACACACGCGGGTGGATCCCTCGACATGGCTTACGATCTAGAAGAACAGGAACAGCTTGAAAGCCTCAAGGCCTGGTGGCGCCAGTATGGCAATACCGTGACCTGGGCCCTGATCGCCGGCTTGCTGGCCTTCGCTGCCTGGAGCGGCTGGAACTACTGGCAACGCAAGCAGGCCGGCGAAGCCGCGCTGCTGTACGAGCAGGTCGTCAAGGCCGCCGAGAGCCGCGACGTCGAGCGGATCAAGCGCGCCGCCGGCGACCTCGAGCAGAAATTCGGCAAGACCGCCTATGGCCCCATGACCGCGCTGGTGTCGGCCAAGGTGCTGTACGATGCAGGCGACCTGGCCGGCGCGAAGACCCAGCTGCAGTGGGCGATCGACCACGGTGAAGGCGAATATGCCCACCTCGCGCGCGTGCGCCTGGCTGGCGTGCTGCTCGACGAGAAGGCTTACGACCAGGGCCTGGCGCTGCTGAAGGACGAGCCGCCGGCACCGTTCGTGGCACTGTATGCCGACCGCCGCGGCGATCTGCTGGCAGCCCAGGACAAGCGCTCGGAAGCACGGTCGGCCTACCAGAAGGCGCTCGACAAGCTGAGCGCCAACGATGCGGCCATGCGCCAGATCATCCAGTTCAAGCTCGACGCGCTGGGCACCGCCTGAAGGCGGTAGATCCGGCTAGCCGAAAGGCCCGCGGGCACTCGCATTTGCGCAGGTCCGCACCCTTGCGCTTCAACCCAATTCAGGATCGGAACCTCATGAAGTCATTGTTTTCCGGCACGGCCCAGAACCAGCAACACGGCAAGTTCGTCCGCGCCCTGGTGGTGGCCACCGCTTGTGCGGCCAGCGTCGCCAGCCTTGGCGGCTGCTCGCTGTTCAGCAAGAGTGACAAGCGTACGCCGGTCGAACTCAAGCCGATCACCCAGACGCTGTCGGTGCGCCAGGCCTGGAAAGCCAGCGTCGGCAAGGGCGGCCCTTACACGCTGCAGCCCGCCGTCGCCGGCGGCACCGTCTATGCGTCTTCCAACGGCGGCAAGGTGATGGCGCTCGACGGCACCACCGGCCGTACCCTGTGGGAGGCCAAGACCGACATCGACCTGACCTCCGGGCCGGGCAGCGACGGCTCCGTCACGGCGGTGGCGGGCGAGAAGGGCGCGGTGTTCGCCTTCGACGGCAGCGGCAAGCAGCTCTGGAAGAAGCAGGTCAATGGCGAGGTCCTCTCCGCGCCGCTGGTCGGCAACGGCCTGGTGGTGGTGCGTACGACCGATACCCGCGTGCTGGGCCTGGACGCGCAGACCGGCGAGCGCCGCTGGATCTACCAGCGCTCGCAGACCGCGCTCAACCTGCGCGCGTCGATGGGCATGGTGTTTGCCGGCGACGGCATCGTGATGGGCTTCCCCGGCGGCAAGCTGGGCGTGCTGGCTCCCGGCAACGGCGTGCTGCGCTGGGAGAGCACGGTTTCCTATCCGAAGGGCGTGTCCGAGATTGAACGGCTCAACGACGTGACGGGCCAGCCCATGGTCAATGGCCGCCAGGTTTGCGCCACCACGTTCCAGGGACGGATCGCCTGCCTGGAACTGGCCAATGGCCAGCCGCAATGGGGCAAGGATTTCTCGTCTCCGACCGGCCCCGCGCAGGATGACGCCTCGCTGTACGCCAGCGACGAGCGCTCGGTGGTCCATGCCTTCGACCGCCAGAACGGCACGGAACGCTGGAAGAACGATCAACTGCTCTACCGCCGCCTCGGCACGCCGCTGGCGGTGGGGCGTTCGGTGGTGGCGGGCGATTATGAGGGCTATGTACACTTCATTTCGCGTGAGGACGGCCAGTTCGTGGCACGCCTGAAGACCGATGGCAGCGAGATTACCGCTGCGCCGGTTGTGGCGGGCACGTCCCTGGTGGTGCAGACGCGCGATGGCAACCTCTACGGCTTCGTGCCGGACTGAGGCGGTCAATATTCATGGCGACTGCCCATGCACCTGTCGGCATGGGCGGCGCCAATCCGGTAGCGCGGCCCTCCTGGCCGTGCAGGTGAACGAGGCCGGGTTGCAAAGCCAACCCGGCCGCCCGACAGGAAAAGTGGCCAGGCGCGCGACGCCCGGCCGTCGGACCCATATCACTCCGGAGTTCCTGGGGGGCGGCATCTGCCGGCCCCCATTTCCGTTTATTGCATGAAACCAGTTATCGCTCTGGTCGGCCGCCCCAATGTGGGCAAGTCGACGCTATTCAACCGCATGACCCGTTCGCGCGACGCACTTGTCGCCGATTTGCCGGGGCTCACGCGCGATCGCCACTATGGCGAAGGCCGTATCGGTGAACGCCCGTTCATCGCGATCGACACCGGTGGCTTCGAGCCGGTGGCCAAGGACGGTATTGTGGCCGAAATGGCCAAGCAGACCCGCCAGGCCGTGGTCGAGGCCGATGTGGTGATCTTTCTTGTCGACGGCCGCCTCGGGCTGGCGCCCCAGGACCGGGTGATCGCCGATTACCTGCGCAAGACCGGGCGCCGCGTCATGCTGGCCGTGAACAAGGCCGAAGGCATGAAGTACACCACCGTGGTGTCCGAGTTCTACGAGCTGGGCATGGGAGATCCCTATGCCATCTCGTCGACCCACGGCGACGGCGTGCGCGAACTCGTCGACGAGGCGCTCGAGCTGGCGGTGAAGGAGCGGCCCGAACTCGCCGAGGAAGACGACGGCGCCCAGCGTGGTGTGAAGATCGCCATCGTGGGCCGCCCCAACGTGGGCAAGTCCACGCTGGTCAATACGCTGATCGGCGAAGAGCGCGTGATCGCGTTCGACATGCCCGGCACCACGCGGGACGCCATTTACGTGGAGTTCGAGCGTGGCGGCAAGCCCTACACGCTGATCGATACCGCCGGTCTGCGCAAGCGCGGCAAGGTGTTCGAGGCGATCGAGAAGTTCTCGGTGGTCAAGACGCTGCAGTCGATCGCCGATGCGAACGTGGTGGTGCTGTTGCTCGACGCGCAGCAGGATGTGTCGGAGCAGGACGCCCATATCGCCGGCTTCATTGTGGAATCCGGCCGTGCGCTGGTGGTCGGTGTCAATAAGTGGGACGGCCTCGACGGGCACTCCCGCGACCGCATCAAGCACGATCTGGAGCGCAAGCTGCAGTTCCTCGACTTCGCCAACTTCCACTTTGTATCGGCGAAGGAGCGCACCGGCATCAGCGCGCTGCTGCGCTCGGTGGATGACGCGTATGCGGCGGCGATGGTCAAGCTGCCCACGCCGCAGCTCACGCGGATCCTGCAGGAAGCGGTCGAATTCCAGCAGCCGCGGCGCGTCGGTGCAACCCGGCCCAAGCTGCGCTACGCGCACCAGGGAGGCTCCAACCCGCCCATCATCATCGTGCACGGCAATTCGCTTTCCGGCATTGCGGACACCTATCGGCGTTATCTGGAAAACCGATTCCGCTCGGCTTTCAAACTGAAGGGCACGCCGCTTCGCATCGAATTTCGTACGAACAAAAACCCATATGCGGACTCGAAGGATTGAGTCGGGCAGCGGGAGTCCGGGCGGCCAACTTTCGTTTGCGTTCGTTTGGAACTGAGGCTAAATTCACGGTAGCAGGGGGTTCCCTGCGAGACGATGCTAGCTTGGTACCGTTTTGATCTTTTTTTGGCGCGGTTTTGCGCCGTTTGACTTGAATCGGGGATCATCGTCCCCATCATCTATCACTAAATCTATAAATTTGGAGTGTGCCATGAGCAACAAAGGGCAATTGCTACAAGACCCGTTCCTGAACGCGCTGCGCAAAGAGCACGTACCGGTTTCAATCTACCTCGTCAATGGCATCAAGCTGCAAGGCAATATCGAGTCGTTCGACCAGTACGTCGTCCTGTTGCGCAACACCGTGACGCAGATGGTCTACAAGCATGCGATTTCCACCGTCGTACCGGCCCGCGCAGTGAATTTCCGCGTGGACGAAACGGCTGAAGGTTGATCTTTCGCGGAGTGTTCCGCAGTCTTTTTCGGCAGGCCGGTCGCATCACGACAAGGCTGCCAGTTGCCGGTGTCGCGCCGGGGCCAGATGCGCTGGCGCGACACCAAACGATGCCCGGCCATTCTGGCCGCATAACGGCCATGAGCAGGGACATGCTCACCCTGGTGCATGCCGCCGCGGATAGCGTCCCGCTTCGAGTGTTTTCCCGGGCCACGGCGCCTTGCCTCACGGCACCCGCCACTGCCTCCCAGCCGGTTCCAACCCGTTTTCCTTTCTCGCGTTTCGCGATCCTCCCGTTTGCAATCCAGAGCCACCTCCAATTCCGAGACCTCCCGCGCCATCCTCGTCGGTGTCGATTTCGGCAAACATGATTTCCAGGAAAGCCTGAGCGAGTTGGCGTTGCTGACGTCGACCGCCGGCTCTACCCCGGTGCATACGCTGACCGGGCGCCGGTCGCGCCCGGATCCGGCGTTGTTCATCGGCTCCGGCAAGGCGGAGGAGCTGAAGGAAGCCGCCGATGCGCTTGACGCCGACGTGGTGGTGTTCAATCACACGCTCAGCCCTGCGCAGCAGCGCAATCTGGAGCGTTTCCTGCAACGCCACGTGATCGATCGTACGGGCCTGATCCTGGATATCTTCGGGCAGCGGGCACAGAGCCACGTCGGTAAGGTGCAGGTCGAACTCGCCCAGGTCCAGTACCAGGCTTCGCGGCTGGTCCGCGCCTGGAGCCACCTGGAGCGGCAGAAGGGCGGTATCGGCATGCGTGGCGGCCCGGGCGAGCGTCAGCTCGAGCTCGATCGCCGCTTGCTGGACGAACGCGCCAAACGGCTCAAGGCTGACCTGACGCGGCTGCAGCGCCAGCACAGCACCCAGCGGCGGGCGCGCGCCCGCAACGACACCCTGAGCATCTCGCTGGTCGGCTATACCAATGCCGGCAAGTCGACGCTGTTCAATGCCCTGACCAAGGCGCGTGCCTACGCGGCCGACCAGTTGTTCGCCACGCTGGATACCACCTCGCGCCGGCTTTACCTGGAGGATGTGGGCAACGTGGTGCTATCGGATACCGTCGGTTTTATCCGCGATCTGCCCACCCAGCTGGTGGCTGCGTTCCGGGCTACGCTGGAAGAAACCGTGCACGCGGATCTGCTGCTGCATGTGGTCGACGCCTCCAGTCCGGTGCGGCATGAGCAGATCGAGCAGGTCAATCGCGTGCTGGCCGAGATCAATGCCGACGACATCCCGCAGATTGTGGTGATGAACAAGATCGACGCGGCGCCGGAGCTTCTGGCGCAGGGCCCCAGGGTGGAGCGCAATGAGGACGGCGTGCCCACGCGCGTGTTCGTCAGTGCGCGCGATGGCATCGGTCTGGACACCTTGCGCGAGGCCTTGGTGGAAGTGGCGCGCTGGCTGGCCGAACGTCCGCCCGAACGTCCGCCGCTGGACCCCCGCCTGGCTGATGCGGCGGCTTATCACGACGACGGCGATGACGGCGGCGATCACGATCGCGAAGACGCCGGGGTGAATCCGGAAGAACCCGACATGCATTGATCCAGTTCGACGGAAATCACGGCCAGATTGCCCCAAATAGGAAAATGTGGCGTCGATGACTGTTAGAATCCCCCTGTTCCAACTATCCCGGACCCGTGCACTTCATGCCCCAGTTTCCCCGGAATTCTGAATCGAGCCATGCCTTTGGCAGCCGCGCAGGTGGCCGCAACGGCGGCCATGCACCGTCGTGGACGGCCTGGCAGCGTTTGCGCGCGATCCTGTCGTTGAACGATCCACGTTGGGGTCGGGGCGGCCCGGATGACGAAGACAAGGACAAGGACAAGGACAGCCGCGACAACAATCGCCAGCACCAGCGTCCCCCGCAGGATGGTCCGCCCGACCTCGACGAGCTCTGGCGCGATTTCAATCGCCGCCTGAATGGCCTGCTCGGCCGCAAGGAAAACGGCGGTGGCGGCAACCAGGGCTTCGGTGGCGGCGCGCGCACGCCGGGCAAGGGCTCGGGCATCGGTGCCGGCGTGGTGGTGGTCGCCGCGCTGGGCATCTGGCTGGCCAGCGGATTCTTCATGGTGCAGGAAGGCCAGACCGCCGTCATCCTGCAGTTCGGCAAGTTCAAGTACACCACGGGCCCCGGTATCAACTGGCGCCTGCCTTACCCGATCCAGTCCGCCGAGATCGTCAACCTGTCGGGCGTGCGTTCGGTTGAGGTGGGGCGCTCCACTTCGATCAAGGACAGCAACCTGAAGGACGCGTCCATGCTGACGCAGGACGAGAACATCATCGACGTCCGCTTCACGGTGCAATACGACATCCAGGACGCGAGCGAATTCCTGTTCTACAACAAGACCGATCGTGGTGGCGATGAAGAACTGGTGACCCAGGCCGCTGAGACCTCGGTGCGGGAGATCGTCGGGCGCAACAAGATGGACGCGGTGCTCTACGAGAACCGCGAGCAGATCGCACAGAATCTGGCCAAGTCCATCCAGTCGATCCTGAGCGCCTACAAGACCGGTATCCGCGTGATCTCCGTCAACGTGCAGAGCGTGCAGCCGCCCGAGCAGGTGCAGGCCGCCTTCGACGATGTCAACAAGGCCAGCCAGGACCGGGAGCGTGCCATCAGCGAAGGCCAGGCTTACGCCAATGACGTGATCCCGCGCGCCAAGGGTACCGCCGCGCGCCTGAACGAAGAAGCTGAAGCCTACAAGGCGCGGGTGACCGCCCAGGCCGAAGGCGATGCCTCGCGCTTCCGGCAGGTCCAGGCCGAGTACGCCAAGGCCCCGCAGGTGACGCGTGACCGCATCTACATCGAGACCATGCAGCAGATCTATACCAATTCGACCAAGGTGCTGGTGGATTCGCGCCAGGGCAACAATCTCCTCTACCTGCCGCTGGACAAGCTGATGGCGCAGTCGCAGGGCGGCACGCCGGGTTCCGGCACCGCGCAGGCGCCCGCGGCCGGCAGCAGCACGCCTGCCGCGCCGGAAGCCGGCAGCGATACCCGGTCGCGCGAGCTGTTGCGCAACCGCGACCGCGATTCGCGCTGAGGAGCCCTGACATGAACCGACTGATTTCCGTAGTAATCGGCCTCTTCATCGTGCTGGCGATCGGCTCGTCGATGGTATTCGTGGTGGACCAGCGGCAGTACGCAGTGGTGTTCGCGTTTGGCCAGATCAAGCAGGTGGTGAACGAGCCTGGCCTGCACTTCAAGCTGCCGCCGCCGCTGCAGAACGTGATCTTCATGGACCGCCGCCTGCTGACCATCGACGTGGCCGCCTCGGAGCGTTTCCTGACCGCCGAGAAGAAAAGCATGGTGGTGGACTGGTTCGTCAAATGGCGCATCACCGATCCACGCAAGTTCTACGTGGCCTTCAATGGCAACATCCGCGGCGCGCAGGACCGCATGACCCAGCGTATCGACTCCGTTGCCCGCGAGGAATTCGGCAAGCGCACGGTGGCGGAGCTGGTGGCCGGCGAGCGTGAGAAGGTGATGCAGAATATCCGCTCCGCGATGGCCGACTACGCCCAGTCCGTGGGCGTCGAGATCATCGACGTGCGCCTGAAGCGCGTCGACCTGCTGCCCGCGATCAGCGAATCGGTGTATCGCCGCATGGAGGCCGAGCGCAAGCGCGTGGCCAATGAGCTGCGCTCCACCGGCGCCGCCGAAGGCGAGAAGATTCGCGCCGATGCAGATCGCCAGCGCGAAGTCGTGCTGGCCGAGGCCTACCGCGATGCGCAGAAGATCAAGGGCGAGGGCGATGCCCGCGCCTCGCAGATCTACGCAGAATCGTTTGGCCGCGATCCGCAGTTCGCCCAGTTCTGGCGCAGTATGGAGGCCTACCGCAATACGTTCCGCGACAAGCGCGACGTGTTGGTGCTGGAGCCCAATTCCGACTTCTTCCGCTATATGCGGTCGGCGGGCGGCGCCGCGGCGCCGGCGGCAGCGCCTCCGGCGAGCCGTCGCTAAGCTGGGCGGCCACGGCCGCCAGGCAATACGACAAAACCCCGGCTTGCCGGGGTTTTGTC
>NZ_JFJV02000282.1:35798-49391 GCF_000611145.1 Cupriavidus sp. SK-3
TCCGGCTGGAGGGGTGGCTGCCGATGCCTTCGACGGGCGTCGCCGCCGCCTCATCCGCCGCGCCAGGTGACTGGTGCCCGGCTTGGCCCGTGTCCAGGGGCGAGACGGGAACGTAATTCAACGGGCGGCCCAGGCCGCCCGGCAACTGTGTGAAGTGAAGAGATTTACCATGTCCAATCACTGGCTCCTGCCTGAAAACATCGCCGACGTGCTGCCGTCGGAGGCCCGCAAGATCGAGGAACTGCGCCGCCGCATGCTGGACCTGTTCCGCACCTACGGCTACGAACTGGTCATGCCGCCGATGCTGGAATACCTGGAATCGCTGCTCACCGGGACCGGGCACGACCTGGACCTGCGCACTCTCAAGCTGGTCGATCAGCTCTCCGGCCGCACCATGGGGCTGCGCGCCGACATCACGCCCCAGGTGGCCCGCATCGATGCCCACTTGCTGAACCGCTCCGGCGTGACCCGGCTTTGCTACGCCGGCAATGTGTTGCACGCCCGCCCGGCAGGTTTTCGTGCGACCCGCGAGCCGATCCAGGTCGGCGCGGAAATCTACGGCCATGCCGGCCTGGAAGCCGACGTAGAGATCCAGGCCCTGATGCTGGCTGCGCTGCAGGTGGCAGGGCTGACGGAAATCCGCCTGGACCTGTGCCACGCGGGCATCCTGGAAGCGCTGCTGGACGGCCTGCCGTCGAGCCGGAAGATCGAGGACGCGCTGTTCGCCGCCCTGGAAACCAAGGACGTATCGGCGCTGCGCGAACTGACCGAAGGCATGCCGCAGGCCGAGCGCGACGCGCTGCTGGCCTTGCCGACGCTGTACGGCGGCGTGGAGGTGATCGAGCGCGCCCGTGCCACGTTGCCGGCAAGCCCGGCAATCGGCCGCGCGCTGGACGAACTGGCCGCCCTGGCCGCGGAAGTCCGCGGCGCGAGTGTCAATATCGATCTTTCCGACTTGCGCGGATATCACTATCACAGCGGTGTGATGTTTACGGCCTATGTGGCCGGCCTGCCGAATTACGTGGCACGCGGCGGGCGCTATGACAAGGTGGGTGAAGCCTTCGGCCGCGCACGGCCGGCGACCGGTTTTTCGCTCGATTTGCGCGAGGTTGCCTCGCTATCGCCGCTGGAAGTGCGTGCTTTTGCCATCTTTGCGCCGTGGGATGCGGATCCCGCCCTGCGCACCGCAATCACGGCGCTGCGCGAGGCCGGCGAGATCGTGATCCAGTCCCTGCCGGGCCACACGCACCAGCTCGACGAGTTCAACTGCGACCGCCAACTGGTGCGCCAGGATGGCGCATGGACGGTGATTCCGCGCAGCGCCGGGACCTGAGCGCAAGCGCCAGGGCACGGAATTCCCCCGCGTTGCAGGCCGATCTCCCCAAAATCGGGGAGTTGACCTGCAACGAGAGTAAAATACGTTTTTAACCCACTGACCAAAATCAACATGTCCGCTTCTGCAGTAAGCCAGGGACGCAATGTCGTCGTGATCGGCACCCAATGGGGTGACGAAGGCAAAGGGAAAATCGTCGATTGGCTTACCGATCATGCAAAGGGCGTGGTGCGGTTCCAGGGCGGCCACAACGCTGGCCATACGCTCATCATCGGCGGCAAGAAGACCATCCTGCGCCTGATCCCTTCGGGCATCATGCGCGCCGGCACGATTTGCTACATCGGCAACGGTGTCGTGCTGTCGCCCGAGGCGCTCTTCCGTGAAATCGAGGAACTGGAAAGCGCCGGCCTGCAGGTGCAGAACCGCCTGCGCATTTCCGAAGCGACCACGCTGATCCTGCCGTACCACGTCGCCATCGACAAAGCCCGCGAGGCGCGCCGTGGCGCCGACAAGATCGGCACCACCGGCCGCGGTATCGGTCCGGCCTATGAGGACAAGGTTGCCCGCCGTGCGTTGCGCGTGCAGGACCTGTTCGATCCGAAGGCGTTCGCCGAGAAGCTGCGCGAGAACCTCGACCTGCATAACTTCATGCTGACCCAGTACCTGGGCGCTGAAGCGGTCGACTTCCAGACGACGCTGGACGAGATGCTGGCCTTCGCGCCGCGCCTGGCGCCGATGGTGGCCGACGTGTCGGCCGAGCTGTATGCGGTCAACGCTGCCGGCGACAACCTGATGTTCGAAGGCGCGCAGGGCACGCTGCTCGACGTCGACCACGGCACCTATCCGTTCGTCACCTCCAGCAATTGCGTGGCCGGTGCGGCCGCCGCTGGCGCCGGCGTTGGCCCGGGCCGCTTGAACTACATCCTGGGCATTACCAAGGCTTACTGCACCCGCGTGGGTTCGGGCCCGTTCCCCAGCGAGCTGTACGACAATGACAACCCCAAGCGTCAGGATCCGATCGGCGTGCGCCTGGCCAACGTCGGCAAGGAATTCGGCTCGGTCACCGGCCGTCCGCGCCGTACCGGCTGGCTCGATGCCGCCGCGCTCAAGCGTTCGGTGCAGATCAACGGCGTGTCGGGCCTGTGCATGACCAAGCTCGACGTGCTTGATGGCCTCGAAACCCTCAAGCTGTGCGTGGGTTACGAACTGGACGGCAAGACTATCGATATCCTGCCGCGTGGTTCGGATGCCGTGGCGCGCTGCGTGCCGGTGTACGAGGAATTCCCCGGCTGGAACGAGTCCACCTTCGGCGTGAAGGCCTGGGATGCGCTGCCGGAACAGGCCCGCACCTACCTCAAGCGCATCGAGGAAGTAGTCGGTATCCCGATCGACATGATCTCGACCGGCCCGGACCGCGACGAAACCATCCTGCTGCGCCACCCGTACGTGGCCTGACGTTGTCTGTGCCCGAAAGGGCGCCGCGCGGCTGACGGGCCGCCGGTACAGGACGGCAAAAGCACAAGAGCAAATCGGCCCGCGCAAGCGGGCCGAAACTTTATCGGTCGACAGACCTCAAGCCGAAGAGCCAAGAATAAATCATGACCCTGCCATCGAATGACGAAGAGAACCTGTGGGTCTCCTGGGACGAATACCACAGCCTGATCGCGCGGCTGGCGCTGAACGTCCACGAGTCAGGCTGGAAGTTCGACAAGATACTGTGCCTGGCGCGCGGCGGCCTGCGCGTGGGTGACCAGATGTCACGCATTTTCGATGTGCCCCTGGCCATTCTGGCCACCAGCAGCTATCGCGAAGCGGCTGGCACCCAGCAGGGCGATCTCGACATCGCGCAGTACATCACCATGACCCGGGGCGACCTCTCCGGCAAGATCCTGCTGGTCGATGACCTGGTCGATTCCGGCGTCACGCTGGAGCGCGTGGGCCGCCATTTGCAGGAGCGCTATCCTGCCGTGACGGAAGTCCGTTCGTCGGTGCTGTGGTACAAGGCGTGCTCGAAGGTAAAGCCGGATTACCACGTTACCTTCCTGCCGACGAACCCCTGGATCCACCAGCCGTTCGAGGAGTATGACACGCTGCGCCCGCACAATCTTGCGGCCTGGCTCAAGCGCGGCAAGCATGCCGCTGGCAGCAGCCAGGGCTGAAGCTGCGGATGGCCCCGGCCGCATGGCGGAAATGGCCGTGGCGGCGAAGCAGGGCGGCGATCAGCCGCCCTTTTTTTCTCGCTTAGCAGGCCACCGTGTAGCGCTGGCGCGAGTGCGCCGGCTTTTCCACTTCGTCGATCATGGCAATGGCGTAGTCCTCCATCGAGATCCAGCTCTTGCCGCTGGCATCGGATAGCAGCGTTTCCTCACCGACTCGATAGGCACCAGTGCGGGTACCCGGCTCGAACAGCGCGGCGGGGGAGAGAAAGGTCCAGTCCAGTGTGGTCTCGGCCCGCAAGGCGTTCAGGAAGTCGCGTCCTGCCAGTGCTTCCGCCTTGTAAGCCTCGGGGAACTGCGGCGTATCGACCAGTTGCACGCCGGGGGCCACATAGAGGCTGCCGGCTCCGCCTACTACCAGCAGACGCGGCACGGCCGCTGCCTTGGTCGCGCCAACAATCTGCGCGGCGCTGGTTTGCAGGAAACGCACGGTGCTGATCGCCACGTCGTGGCCGGCGAGGGCACTGGCCAGGGCCTGGGTGTCGGCCACGTCGGCGTCGCGCGTGGCAAGCCCCTGCCGCGCGGGCAGTTTCTCTGCCTGGCGTGCGATGGCGGTGACGGTATGGCCGCGGCGCAGCGCTTCGTCGATAAGGCGGGTGCCGACGCGGCCGGTAGCGCCAATGATTGCGATCTTCATGCTCAACTCCTTGCGTGGTTACTTGGTCAGGCTGCTTCACCGAAGGGTGAGGCCAGCATAGGCAAATCCGTGCCTGGCACGAGTTTCATATCGATATGAAACCACTGTGGTTACATATCGGGATAAAAAAATCAGCGCACACGGCGCTCCGCGGCACGCTCCACATCGGCGAGCATGCCGGCAATCGTGATTTCCGCCAGTGCCCCATCCATCGCGGCCTGCGCGCGGTCGGTGGCTCGCTTCAGCGCCCCGGAGATTTCCCGGCCCACCATGCAGGCCGGGTTGGGCACGCTGTGATGCGGGGCGATCAGCGTTGTCGACTCCACCGCGCGGAATACATCCAGCAGGGTGATCGACCCGGCCGCGCGGGCTAGCGTGGCACCGCCGTTGCTGCCCATCATGGTGCTTACCAGGCCGGCTTCCACCAGTTGACCAACCAGGCGGCGGATCAATGCGGGATTGGTGCCCACGCTGCCGGCGATCAGCGACGACGGCAGGGGGTCGGCCGCGCTGGCCAGCAGGGTCAGGATGTGGACAGCGACGGCGAATCGGCTACTGGTGGTCATGGCGGAAGAGGTAATATGAAACTATGATAGTTACAGATTGGATGACTCGTCAAGCGGCGACCGGGTTGCCGGGACGTCCCGGCAAAGCGCGCACTTGCAGCAACTGTGTTGTTTGCGCCGGAAAACGTCAAAAAACGCGACATTCAGGGGTCTGGATGGCGGAAGAATGCCGGGATCGCCACTGAAACTGATACACTCACCCGCAGCGCAGCAGTCGGCGCCGTCCGGGCCGCGCCCTGGCAGTTCGTGTGAGCGCCAGGCCGTGTGTGAGTGAATCCGCCTTAACAGGCGAGAATGGATTCCAGGCTCCGGAGCGGCCGCTGTTGCGGCTGTTTTCATCAAGTCGCGCAGTCGCGCCAATATCGAATCGGGAGTGCAAAGTTGCAAGATCAGACGCCGGAAAACAAAAAACCCGCAAGGCTCGAAAGCGCTGCGGGTTTTCCGTTTGATCTGGTGCCCAGGAGAGGACTCGAACCTCCACAGTGTTGCCACCGCTAGGACCTGAACCTAGTGCGTCTACCAATTTCGCCACCTGGGCGGGCGTCGAAACAACCGAAGCGCTCATTATAGCGACCGCAAAACGTTTGTCAAATTATTTCTAGAAAAAATTGAATCAGAATAACTATCCGATCCCTAGTCGGGAAGAAATCCTTGGCGTCCTGAGGACGTCCGGGTCGCCACTGTCGGCTGGCGATATCGCCAAGGCGCTCGCCGTCACGCGCAAGGAACACGACGGCTTCCAGAAACGCCTCGCCGCCATGGAGCGCGACGGGCAGATCGAACTCAACCGCAAGGGCCGCTACGAACTGGCCCACCAGCCCAACTTCGTGGTCGGCCGGGTGCAAGGCCACCGCGACGGCTTCGGCTTCCTGATCCGCGATGATGGCGATGACGACATCTTCCTGCCGGAGCGCGAGCTGCAGAAGGCCATGCACAACGACCGCGCCCAAGTGCGCGTGATCGGCTACGACCGGCGCGGCCGGCCCGAAGGGCAGATCGTCGAGATCCTCGAGCGTGCCAACCGCTACGTGATCGGCCGCCTGTTGAGCGAGGGCGGCGTGCTGGTGGTGGCGCCCGAAGACAAGCGCATCAGCCAGGACATCCTGATCCCGCCCAAGGCCCAGGGCAAGGCGCAAGTCGGCCAGGTGGTCAGCGTGGAGATCATTGACTACCCCGATCGCTACGTCCAGCCGGTGGGCCGCGTGGTCGAAGTGCTGGGCGACTTCGACGATCCCGGCATGGAGATCGAGATCGCCGTGCGCAAGTACGGTGTGCCGCATGCCTTCTCGGACGCCTGCGCCAAGGAAGCCCTGGCGCTGCCCGACGAGGTGCGCGAAGCCGACCTGGAACACCGCATCGACCTGCGCGACGTGCCGCTGGTGACCATCGATGGCGAAGACGCGCGCGACTTCGACGATGCGGTCTACTGCGAGCCCGTCAAGATCGGCCGCGCCAAGGGCTGGCGCCTGGTGGTGGCAATTGCCGATGTGTCGCACTACGTGCGCCCTGGCACGCCGCTGGACGCCGATGCGCTGGACCGCGCCACCTCCGTGTATTTCCCGCGGCGCGTGATCCCGATGCTGCCGGAGAAGATCTCCAACGGGCTGTGCTCGCTTAACCCGCTAGTCGACCGTCTGTGCATGGTGTGCGACGCGGTGATTACCGCGAAGGGCGAGCTCAAGGGCTACCAGTTCTATCCCGCCGTGATGCATTCGGCGGCACGTCTGACCTATAACGAGGTCTGGTCGGTGCTGTCCAATACCAAGGGGCCGGAGGCGCACAAGCGTGCCGACCTGGTGCCGCACCTGCAGAACCTGTATGAGCTGTTCCAGGTCCTGCTGAAGGCGCGGCGCGAGCGTGGCGCGATCGACTTCGACACCACCGAGACGTATATCGTGTGCAATGCGCAGGGCAAGATCGAGCAGATCCTGCCGCGTACCCGCAACGATGCCCACCGCCTGATCGAGGAATGCATGCTGACCGCCAACGTGTGCGCAGCCGATTTCCTCGAGCGCTTCAAGCATCCCGCGCTGTACCGGATCCACGCCGGCCCGAGCGAGGAAAAGCTGAAGAACCTGCGCGAGTTCCTGCGCTCGGCCGGTCTCTCGCTGGCTGGCGGCGACAAGCCGCAGGCGGCCGATTACGCCGAAGTGATGGACAAGATCAAGAGCCGTCCCGATGCGCCCATGCTGCAGACCATGCTGCTGCGCTCGATGCAGCAGGCGGTCTATAGCCCCGACAATATCGGCCACTTCGGCCTGGCCTACGAGGCCTATGCCCACTTCACCAGCCCGATCCGCCGCTACCCGGATTTGCTGGTGCACCGCGCGATCAAGGCCGTGCTGGCGCACACCAAGTACGTACCGGCATTTGCGCCGGGTACGGCGCTGAACACCGCGATCGCACCGAAGGCGCGCCGCCTGCAAGCCAAGGATGCCGCCGCCAAGGCAGAGCAGACCGCAGCGCGCGCCAAGCGCAATGAAGCCATCTGGGACGAGCTTGGCCTGCATTGCTCGGCCAATGAACGCCGCGCCGACGAAGCCTCGCGCGATGTGGAAGCCTGGCTCAAGTGTTACTTCATGCGTGACAAGCTCGGCAGCGAGTACTCGGGCACCGTCAGCTCCGTCACCTCGTTCGGCATCTTCGTGCAGCTCGATGAGCTCTATGTGGAAGGCCTGGTCCATGTCACCGAACTGGGCAGCGACTACTTCCAGTACGACGAGGCGCGCAATGAACTGCGTGGCGAGCGTACCGGCATCCGCTACCGCCTGACCGACCGCGTACGCGTGCAGGTTTCGCGCGTGGATCTCGATGCCCGCAAGATCGATTTCCGCCTGGTGCAGGAGCCGTCGGCCAAGAACCTGCGCGCCCGCGTCCCGACCAACGAGGCCGCGCCCAGGGTGCCTGCCGCGCACGCTGTGCCCGCACGCAAGAAAGGCCGCCAGCTGGCAGCCCTGCTGGGCGGCAGCTCCAAGCCGGAAGAATCGTTCGACGAAACGCTGGATCGCGTGATCGAAGAGCAATCGGTGTTCGAGGCCGTCATGACGCCGGTCAAGCCGCATGTGGGTCAGGGCGCCAAGGCCGGCGGCAAACCGGCCAAGCGCGCCGCCAAGCCCAAGCCGCAGCACCTCGGCTCGACCCACAAGGCCGGCGCCAAGCCGGCCGGCAAGAGCAGCCGCGCGTCGCGCAAGCGCTGATGGCGGGTAGTTGCCGGGGCAGCGCCAAGCGGCCCCGGCAACTGGCCAAGCCATGGCGGGAATGTACAATCCCGCCATGGCTAAACAAAAACTCCTGATCGGCTTTCACGCCGTCACCGCGCGCCTGCGCCAGGACGCCGCCGGCGTCACCGATGTCTACGTAGAATCCGCGCGGCGTGACCGCCGCATGCAGGATTTCATCCGTCTTGCCGAAAGCCTTAACGTTCGCCTGCACCCGGTGGATGCCGAGCGCCTGCGCGGCATGGCCGGCACCGACCGCCACCAGGGCGTGGTCGCCCGCGCCGAAGACGTGGCGCTGGCCCTCAATCTCGACGAACTGCTGGATGGCATCGAGGGCACGCCCTTGCTGCTGGTGCTGGACGGCGTTACCGATCCGCACAACCTGGGCGCCTGCCTGCGCGTGGCCGACGGCGCCGGCGCGCATGCCGTGATCGCCCCCAAGGACCGCAGCGTGGGCCTGAATACCACGGTGGCCAAGGTGGCCAGCGGCGCGGCGGAAACCGTCCCCTACATCACTGTCACCAACCTGGCGCGCACCCTGCGCGAACTGCAGGAGCGCGGCATCTGGGTGATCGGCACCGCGGACGGCACGGAGAAGACGATCTACGACGTCGACCTCAAGGGCCCGATGGCTCTGGTCATGGGCGCCGAAGGCGAGGGCATGCGCCGCCTCACCCGCGAAACCTGCGACGAACTGGTCGGCATCCCGATGGCTGGTGGCGTGGAAAGCCTGAACGTCTCGGTAGCCAGTGGCGTGTGCCTCTATGAAGCGGTGCGCCAGCGCCGCCTGCCGCGCTGACAGCATGGCGGCGGACCTTGACGCGCAGGCACTGGAAGCCTCGCGCCGCCTGATCGCCGGGGCCGGCAATATCATGGTGCTGACCGGAGCCGGCGTTTCCGCCGAGTCCGGCGTGCCCACGTTCCGCGATGCCATGACCGGCCTGTGGTCGCGATTCAATCCCGAGGAACTGGCGCAGGAAGATGCCTACCGGCGCCAGCCTGCGCTGGTGTGGGAGTGGTACCTGCACCGGCGCGAGCTGGTGGCGGCAACGCATCCGAACCCGGCGCATTTCGCCATCGCCGCGCTCGCGGCGCAAAAGGCTGTCACCCTTGTGACGCAGAATGTGGACGGCCTGCACCAGCGTGCCGGCAGCCCCGATGCGATCGAGTTGCATGGCAACCTGTTCGCCAACAAATGGCTGGACGGCTGCGGCCGTTGCGACCCGGCGACCGCCGTGCCCGGCTTGCCGCCGCGTTGTGCCATCTGCGGCGCCATGATGCGTCCCGGCGTGGTGTGGTTTGGCGAGGAACTCCCGCGCGTGGCGCGCTATCGTGCAGAGCATGCGGCCGAGAATTGCGACCTTTGCCTGGTGGTGGGCACCTCGGGCCTGGTCTATCCGGCCGCCGGCATGCCCGGTGCCGCCAAGGATCATGGCGCGCACGTCATCGTGGTCAATCCCGCGCCGTCGGCGCTGGACCAGACCGCTGACACCGTGCTGCGGGGACCGGCCGGGGTAGTCTTGCCCTTGCTGTGGGACGGCGCTCCAGCGGCGCCGGCCTGAACCGCTTCGCCGCCTGATTCCCAAAATGCCGCAGTCCATCGATACGGCAGCGTGAGCTGCGGGGGACGTGATCGTGGTGGCCACCCGCATGCAGGATTTCGCCTTGTATCCAGGCCTGCATATCAACTGGCCAGTGCCGCCCGAGCGCTGACCAGCCGGCGTGGCGCCGCTACCCTCAAGCCGAAATCAACGCCTCCAGCTTCACCGCATCCGCGGCAAACGCGCGAATTCCCTCGGCCAGCTTCTCCGTCGCCATCGCATCCTCGTTGAGCTGCCAGCGGAAGGCGGCTTCATCGCACGCGATGCGGGCGATATTGCCGGCCTGCGCCTGGTCGACCGACAGCTTGCGCTCGACCGTGCCCGCGCTGCCGGCCAGCGTTTCCAGCAGGTCCGGGCTGATCGTCAGCAGATCGCATCCGGCCAGCGCCAGGATCTGCTCCGTACTGCGGAAACTGGCGCCCATCACTTCGGTGGGGTAGCCGAACTTCTTGTAGTAGTCGTAGATCTGGCGCACCGAGCGCACGCCGGGATCGTTGTCGCCGGCGTTGGCGGCGGCATCCCATTTGTCACCGGCCTGCTTCTTGTGCCAGTCCAGGATGCGGCCGACAAAAGGCGAGATCAGTTGTGCGCCGGCCTCGGCACACGCGACGGCCTGCGCCAGCGAGAACAGCAGTGTCATATTGCAGCGGATGCCTTCGCGCTGCAGTACTTCGGCGGCGCGGATGCCTTCCCAGGTGGAAGCGATCTTGATCAGCACCCGTTCGCGGGCGATACCGCGCTGCTCGTACAGCGAGATCAGGTGGCGCGCCTTGGCCACGGTGGCTTCGGTGTTGAAGGACAGGCGGGCATCGACTTCCGTCGAGACGCGGCCCGGCACGATGGCCAGGATCTCGCAGCCGAAGGCGATCAGCAGGGCATCCATGACCGCGTCGGTGCCTTCATGGCTGCGCACGGCTTTTTCGAGCAGCGGGCGGTACTCGGCCTTCTGGACGGCTTTCAGAATCAGGGAGGGATTGGTGGTAGCGTCTTGCGGCGTGTACTGCTTCATCACCTGGAAATCGCCGGTGTCCGCCACCACGGTGGTGAACTGCTTGAGCTGATCGAGCTGGTTCATGGTCAGTGAGTTGCTTATAAAGGTTTTGTGATGGCGCGGGACCAAAGCGGCAGGTCCCGGCCCCCGCGCTGATGCATGCCTCGGGGCATTGTACCGTCGGTACGCGCCAGCACCTGCGATGCCACGGCAATCCGGTACACTATGCGGTTTCCCCCAAAGCAGACGGGCTGTTGTCATGACACAGGATGAACTCAAGGCGCTGGTGGCGCAAGCCGCGGCCGACTATGTCAAGGAGGTAGTGCCGGCGGGTGCGGTGCTGGGCGTGGGCACGGGCTCCACAGCCAACCTCTTTATCGATGCGGTAGCGGCGTTCAAGGAACGGTTCGCTGGCGCGGTTTCCAGCTCTGAGGCTTCTACCCGCCGCTTGCAACAGCACGGCTTCAAGGTGCTGGACCTGAACGAGGTCGACGAGATCCCGGTGTACGTCGACGGCGCCGACGAGATCGACGCGAGCGGCGCCATGATCAAGGGCGGCGGCGGCGCGCTGACGCGCGAGAAGATCGTGGCCTCGGTGGCGCAGCGTTTTGTCTGCATCGCCGACGGCAGCAAGCTGGTGAATGTGATGGGCGCATTCCCGCTGCCGGTGGAAGTGATTCCGATGGCACGTGCCGCGGTGGCGCGCAAGCTTGCTACGTTTGGCGGCCAGCCCCGCCTGCGGATGACCAAGGAGGGCGGCATCTACAAGACCGACAACGGCAATGTGATCCTGGACGTCGCAGGACTGAAGATCACCGATCCGAAGGCGCTGGAAGCGGCCATCGATCATGTGCCCGGCGTGGTCACAGTGGGACTCTTTGCCTTGCGGGGCGCCGACGTGTTGCTGCTTGGCACGCCCGATGGCGTGGCGCGTAGCGATTACTGAGCATTGACCGGCCCCGCCGACGGGCCGCCAGTGCATGAAAAAAGGGTGCCGCGAATGGCACCCTTTTTTCTTCCCGCCCGGAGCGCAAGGCCGCGGGCAGGGGAAATCACGCTTGCGGCGGCGGGACGTAGCCCTGCGCCTGGTCGGCGCCTTCGCCGAAGAAGTACTTCTCCGTCTGCTTGAGCAGGTACTGGCGTGCCCGGGCATCGGCCATATTGAGGCGGTTCTCGTTGATCAGCATGGTCTGGTGCTTGAGCCAGCCGGCCCAGGCTTCCTTGGACACGCTTTGCCAGATCTTCTTGCCGAGTTCGCCCGGCAGCGGCGGCAGGTCGAGCCCTTCGGCTTCCTTGTTGAGCTTGACGCATTGAACCATGCGGGCCATGGGAACTCCTTGTTATCGTGTGATGTAGCCGGCGCGGCGAGGGGGCCGGCCGATGCGGTGCCGCTATTGTAACGAAGCGGAGGCCAGCCTTCAGGCTACCCCCACCGCCATCACAGTTTCTTCATCAGCACCATGGACTTGCGCTGCCAGTTGTACAGCTTGCGCTTGTCTTCCGGCAGGTCGTCCACGTTGGCGTGGACAAAGCCGCGTTTGAGGAACCAGTGTTCCGTGCGCGTGGTGAGCACAAACAGGCGGTCCAGGCCAAGACTGCGCGCGCGGCGCTCGATGCGCTTGAGCAGGCGTTCGCCGTCGCCGGTGCCCTGCGCTTCGGAGGACACCGTCAGGCAGGCCATCTCGGCCATGCCCTCGCGCGGGTAAGGGTAGACCGCCGCGCAGCCGAACAGCACGCCGTCGTGCTCGATCACCGAGAAGTTGGCGATGTCGCGCTCGATCAGGTGACGCCCGCGCGGCACCAGCGTGCCGTCCTGCTCCAGCGGCGCGATCAGTTGCAGGATGCCGCCGACGTCGTCCAGCGTGGCTTCGCGCAGGCTTTCGAGGTCGGTGTCGGAGATCATGGTGCCGACGCCGTCGTGCAGGAACAGTTCCAGCAGCACCGAGCCGTCCAGGTGGAAGGGGATCAGGTGTGCGCGCGGCACTCCGCCCTTGAGCGCCTTGACCAGGTGTTCGAGGTAATAAGCGACGTCGGGCGGCAGGTGGTTGTTCTGCAGCCGCTCGATGGCGGTGCGCAGCGACATTTCCGGCATCAGCTTGCCGACCGCGTCCTGCACGCCGGGCACCTCGGTGATAAAGACCAGCTTGTCAGCCTTCAGCGCGATGGCGGTGGCGCTGGCCACGTCTTCCATCGACAAGTTGAAGGCCTGGCCGGTCGGCGAGAAACCAAGCGGCGAAAGCAGCACGATCTTGCCGTGCGACAGCGACATGCGCACCGACTCCCCGTCGATCTTGCGCACGAGGCCGGTATGCTGGTAGTCCACGCCGTCGACGATGCCCAGCGGGCGCGCGGTAACGAAATTGCCCGAGATCACCGACAGCTGGGCGCCCGCCATGGGCGTATTGGGCAGGCCCTGGCTGAAGGCGGCCTCGATGTCCAGGCGCAGTTCGCCGGCGGCTTCCTTGGCGCATTCGAGCGCGGCGTTGTCGGTGATGCGCACGCCGTCGGTGAATTGCGACTCGACGTGGCGCAGCGCGAGCTGTTCTTCCACCTGCGGGCGCGAACCGTGTACCAGCACGATCTGCATGCCCATGGCGTGCAACAGCGCCACGTCGTTGACCAGCGCATTGAGGATGTTGGCCTTGACCAGTTCGCCGCCGAAGGCGATCACGAAGGTCTTGCCGCGGAAGGCGTGGATATAGGGCGCGACCGCCCGTAGCCAGTCGACGAACTGCTGGTGGTCGGGGCCGCCGCGCTCGACCGGGTCGGCGAAGACAGCAGGCGCGGGTGGCGCGGAAGGGTCCGTGACGGGCAGGGGCTCGTCCTTTTCGGACGGCGCGGGCGCGTCGGCTAGCGTGTCGGTTCTTGCATTCATGCCGCGGATTATAATCCCGGCCAATGTCAGCACAACGCCCCGCCAAACCTTTGTCGCCGGATCGGAAAACCGATCCCGGCCAGCCGGCGCCCAAGGTCGCCCCGTCTCCCGCCCAGCCCGCTAATCAGCCCGCCGCCAGGCAGGCCCGCGCGCCTG
>NZ_JFJV02000283.1:0-552 GCF_000611145.1 Cupriavidus sp. SK-3
GCCTGCTCGGGCTGGGCCTCGGCAAGCCGGGCACTGGACAGACGCGGACTGAAGAGACTGTCCTCACACGGAAGCTGTTGTCGATGCTGGGACTGGCCAGCCAGCGCACACGCACCGCCGAGGGCCTCGCCGGCGTGCTGCAGCATGCCGTGCCGGACGCGCACATCACGGTGGAGGAGTTCTACGCCGTGTGGGTGCGCCTCGACGCCACCGAGCGGATGCCGCTGGGAGAAAACTGTGTGCTCGGGCGCGGCTTTTATGACCGCGCCAACACCGTGCGCGTGGTGATCGCGCCGCAGGCACGCGACTCGGTGCTGGGGCTGATGCCGGGCCGGGCCATGCACCGGGAGGTGACGGCGCTGTTGCGCTTCTACCTGGGCTATGAAGCGCACGCGCATCTGGAGATGCATGTCAGGCCCGCGCTGATGCCGGCGCCGGCCTTGAATTCGGACCAGGTGAGCCTGGGCTACACCACGCAGATCAGGCAATCCGAGGAAGCCAAAGCCACGGGCGCCGGCGACGCCGTCACCCGTGTGCAGCTCGGCAACTGGC
>NZ_JFJV02000284.1:0-39363 GCF_000611145.1 Cupriavidus sp. SK-3
GCATCGCTTGGGGGGCTCGCTTCGCATCGCGGGTTGGTGTGGCCCGCCCCTCGGGCGCTCCCCACGGCTACACCGATCGTGGTTCTGGCGGTGTAGCCTGCTTCCTGCAATTTCTTCTCGTTTTCAGCCTTAGGGCCTTCGGGTTTGATGGGCGCTTTTGTCCAATGCGCTGGAGCAATCCGGTGTTCGGTGCGTAAGGCCCGGCTTGTATATCGGGGATCTCGAAGGTACGCCGTTGATGGCGCATTGACTCGCTTCGCGCAGCACGGTTGCCGCTCGCCGAGCGTTGATACCTGCAGGTGAACGTCAAAGGTGGTTTCACCTCACTGGCCGGGGCGGCCTGAGGGGGATGCGCTGTCGCCTTCTGTTGCCAAGCGGTCTTTGATCGGGGTGGCCCCGAGAACCGCTTCTTGATGCTGCGGACTAACCAGTGGCCGTCCAGGTCGGATCCGGAATCAGGATCCGGAAACCATCAGCCGCTGGCCAGACTGACCCCTTGCGGCCCAGTCTGCGTCCGTCCATTCTTTCCGTAGAGCGTCGCATTGTCCCCGCGTTGACGCAGCGCCAGGATCGCTTCTTCGGTGAATTCAAGATGCGCGTCCACCACGGCGGAATTAAGCGCATTGGCATCGCGCGCGGTGCGCGCGGCAAACACCAGGGTCCGCCATGCGGCTTCAACGCCCGCATCGATCTGCCGCCCGAACAATTGTCCGCCCGCGCCGGTGCGAATGCCCAAAGCCCCCATCTGTGCTTCGCGGGTGCGTGTCAGGGCACTTAGCGAGCCGGCCAGTTCGACCTTGCGTTCCAGCAACCCGGCCAGGGCCTGGTAGTCGCCGGCCTTGATCATGGTTCTTTCTTCGCCGAGCACGGCGGCGAATTCCTGCGCCAGTTCGGTTTCGCGGCGCAGGTTCTGGATCAGGGACTGGCTCATGGCTTGCCTATCGTGGGTATGGGTTGGCTAAACAAATGGCCGCGCAGCAGGGATCAGGCGCCGCCGTTCAGCTCGCGCAGGGACGCGAGCAGGCCGTCGGCGATCTTGCTGGGGTCGATCCTGATCCGGCCTTCGGCGATGGCCTGGCGGATTTCCTCGACCTTCGCGGTATCGATATCGTCGTCATGATCTTCTACCAGGCGGGCGCCGATCTCGCGCACCTGGGCCGACAGGGGGCTGACGCGTACGCTGGACGTATCCGGGGCCGCGGTCGGCCCGGGGGCGCCGGCCACGCTGCGCGTGGCGCCGTCGATAGCGTCGCCCGCCCTCGACGAGGTGGTCTGATTGATCTTCACGGTAATTCCTTGCTGGGTACCTTTGGCTTATCGGATGGCTCAGGCAAAACTTTAGGGTGAAATGGCGCCGGAAAGCCCCGCTTTCCTGGCCCCGGGCCTGCGCGCCATTGTCTCATGAGACGGTTTCGTAACCCCATGGGCCCCGCTTGCCGCGTCCTCCTATTGTTGCAGCACCACCGTGTCGCCGCTGCGCACCAGCGCATTGACTACCTGACCGTTCTTTAGCCGCACCTGCACGTTGTTGCCCACCGCTGCCTCGGCCATCACCTTGCCTTCGCTGCTGAGCTGGAACGATTCGCCTTCCACCACCACGGTCACGTTCTGCCCCTGCCGTACGGCAATGGCTTTCTTCAGCAGATCCATCCGCAACGGCGAGCCCGCGGCGATGCGGTTTGCCGCCACCGCGCCGGTCACTTGCACCGGATCGGTCACCACCGCGCGCGGCAGCGAGGCCAGGTCGCCCTGGCGGACTTCCATGTCGGCCGCGTCGACGGGTTCGCCGGGCATGAGGTTGCGCGCGGCCACATAGTAGTCGGCAACCACCGACACGCGCGCCTGGACATAGCGTGTCCACGGACGCTCGCCCGCGCAGCGCACGCCCACCGAGACGCGGCCCCAGAGCGATGCGCCTGGGGGCAGGAAGGGTTCGGGAAGCGGGCAATCCGGCGCCCGCCCGCCCGAAGGCGGCACCACCTGGATGTTGGCCTTGCCGGGCAGGCCGGCGGTCTGGCGTTCGAGGAACTGCTCGACCGCGGTACGCACCGGGTCTTCGGTAAAAGGCGAGGGCGGTGCCGCGCCGGCGCTGCCGGGCAGCGTGCCGCCGACGGCGAGCACGCAGAGCAGGGCGCGCGCCGCGGCGGCCCGGAAACGAGTGTTCATGTGTGTATCCCGGCAAGAAAACGACGTGGGGCGTGCCGCGGGAGCGGGCGCCACGTGCGTGACAACGGGTCCCATTGTAGGCAGCCCTGCAATCTTGCTCGGGTCGAAATACGCAGGTTTCTTTGCCCTATTCGTGCGATTGGCATGGCGGGGCCGCCCCTAAGATGGCACACCTGAAAAGGTCGACCTTCATCGCTCTCCCCTTCAGCGAGACACAGACATGATTGACAGACTCGATGCGGCATTGCGCTTCCAGCAAGAAGCGCTGAGCTTGCGGACCCAGAGGCAATCAGTGATTGCCTCCAATATCGCGCACGCCGATACACCCGGCTACAAGGCGCGCGACTTTGATTTCTCCAGCACGCTGGCGCAGAGCGTCGAGCGGGGCAAGCGCGCCGAAGGCGTGTCGCTGTCCACCACGTCGGTGCGGCATTTGCCGGGCCAGGCGTCGGCGTCGGGGATCGACGAGAGGAACCTCGAGTACCGCATCCCGATGCAGTCAAGTATCGATGGCAATACGGTCGAAATGGATACCGAACGCGTCGCCTTTGCCGACAACGCGGTGCATTTCGAATCCGGGCTCACCGTGATGAGCGCCAAGATCAAGACCATGCTGTCAGCCATCCAGCAGTGAGCGCACCATGCCAGCCATGAACATCTTCGAAGTCACCGGTTCGGCCATGGCTGCGCAGTCGCAGCGCCTGAACGTGACCGCCTCCAACCTCGCCAACGCCGACAGCGCCGTTGGCCCCAATGGCCAGCCTTACCGCGCCAAGCAAGTGGTGTTCGGCCTGGCCGCGACACCCGGCCAGAGCGACATCGGCGGCGTGCAGGTGGAGGGCGTGATGGAGGATCCGTCGCCGCCGCGCATGGTCCACAACCCCACGCATCCGCTGGCGAACGCCGACGGCTACGTGACGATGCCAAACGTCAACCCGGTGGAGGAGATGGTCAACATGATCTCGGCCTCGCGTTCCTACCAGGCCAACGTGGAAGTCCTCAACACCGCCAAGAACATGATGCTCAAGACACTGACCATCGGTCAGTAAACCGGGATACGCAATGACTACGACCTCCGCCACAAGCAACACCACCAGCGCCGCCGGGATTGCCAATACGCTGCAAAGCGGCAGCGCGAGCGCGGCCGACCTGCAGAACAACTTCCTGAAGATGCTGGTCACCCAGATGAACAACCAGGACCCGCTCAACCCGATGGACAACTCGCAGCTGACCACGCAGCTGGCGCAGATCAGCACGGTGAGCGGCATGCAGACCATGAACGCCACGCTGAATACGCTGCTGGGCCAGGTCAGCGCCAGCCGCGCCATGGACTCCGCGGCACTGATCGGCAAGACGGTAATGGTGCCGGGCAGCGCCACGTCGGTGGCGGGCGGCGTGCCGGGCAAGATCGGTGTCGACCTGCCCGCGACCGCGGATGCGGTCACCGTGCAGGTGCTCGACAAGGACGGCAACACCGTGCGGACCATCGACATGAAGGGCCAGGTTGCCGGCGTGCACGACATTGCCTGGGACGGCAAGAACGACGCGGGCGTCGCGGTAGCGGACGGCGACTACAGCTTCAAGGTGACCGCCACCGCCAACGGCAAGGATGTCACGCCGGTGGCGCTGGTGTACGGCAAGGTCAACAGCATCAGCGGTGACTCTACTGGTGTGCTCGTCGATATCGGCAATGACCGCACCGCGTCGGTCGACGACGTTCGCCGCATTCTTTAAGACATCAGCGATTCAGCTAACTAGGGGAATTTCATGGGTTTCGGTCAAGGGGTAAGCGGCATCAACGCCGCTGCATCGAATCTGGACGTCATCGGCAATAACATCGCCAATGCCAACACCGTCGGTTACAAGCAATCGACGGCCCAGTTCGCCGACGTGTATGCCGGTACCAAGATTGGCCTGGGTACCACGGTGAACTCGGTGGTGCAGTCATTCAACCAGGGCAATATCGAATCGAGCGGCAGCGCGCTCGATGTGGCGATTACCAACGGCAATGGCTTTTTCCGCCTGACCGACTCGTCGGGCTCAGTCTTTTACTCGCGCAATGGCCAGTTCCAGCGCCAGCAAGACGGCCGCATCACCAATGCGCAGGGCCTTCAGCTGAGCGGCTATCCGGCAGGCGCGACCGGCGGCGGTGCGGTGCAGCCGCAACCCCTGGTCGTGCCGAACACCACGATGGCGGCCAAGGCAACGACCACGCTGGGCGTTTCCTTCAACCTGGATTCCGGCAGCAAGGTACCGGGAGCGGCGTTCGCCAGCGCGCCGGGGGCGCTGCCTACGTCCAATATGTACAACTACAGCACCGGCGTTACGGTGTACGACTCGCTGGGCAACGCCAGGCAGCTGACGGCGTACTTCTCCACGGGTACCCCCGGCGCGGGCACGTTCCCGGCAGCCGGTGGCGGCGGCACCGACTGGACGATGAACCTGACCGATGCGGCGGGCAATGTCGTCGGCGCGCCGATCACGCTGAAGTTCGACTCGAAGGGCACGCTGCAGGTACCGGGCGCAGGTGCTACCACCACCATCAATATTGCGGCTTCCAACGGCGCGGCTCCGCTGGCCATCGCGATGGACCTGACCGGCACCACGCAGTTCGCCGGCGCCAGCGATACCAAGCCGCCTGTCCAGAACGGCTATACCGCCGGCAGCCTGCTCGGCTTCGCGATCCAGCCGGACGGCACGATTCTCGGCAGCTATTCGAACCAGCAGAAGCAGTCGCTGGGCCAGGTCGTGATGGCCGGCTTTGGCAACACGCAGGGCCTGAAGCCCGAAGGCAACAATGTGTGGTCCGAGACCGGCGCGTCGGGTCAGGCGGTGATCGCCGCGCCCGGCGGCAGCCTCGGCCAGCTCAAGTCCAACGCGGTGGAAGCTTCCAACGTGGACTTGTCGGGCCAGCTCGTCAGCCTGATCGTGGCGCAGCGCAACTACCAGGCCAACGCGCAGACCATCAAGGCGCAGGACACGGTCATGCAGACCCTGGTCAACCTGTAATGCGCAGCGTCGGCAGGATAGGCCGGACGAACCGGACGAGCGGGAGTTAAAGGGACGCCATGGACCGCATGATCTATACCGCCCTGTCGGGCGCCAAGCAGACGCTCGACCAGCAGGCCGCGGTGTCCAACAACCTGGCCAACACGTCGACCCCCGGCTTCCGCGCGCAGGTCAATATGTTCCGCGCGGTGCCGGTGGTGGGGCAGGCGTCGCCAACGCGCGCCTTCACGCTGGCCTCCACGCCCGGCGCTGATCTCAAGGCCGGTCCGCTGACCTACACCGAGCGTCCGCTGGACGTGGCGCTGCAGGGCAACGGCTGGCTGACAGTGCAGGCACCGGACGGTAGCGAGGCCTACACCCGCGCGGGCTCGCTGCAAGTGTCGGCGGACGGGCAACTGCAGACCAGCACCGGCCTGCAGGTGATGGGCGACGGTGGCCCGATCGCGGTGCCGCCGGGTGCGGCGGTCAGCATCGGCAGCGACGGCACGATCACGGCGCGCGGCCCCGGGGAAACCTCCGCCGGCCTGGCCCAGATCGGCAAGCTGCGCCTGGTGAATCCGCCGCCCGATTCCATCGCCCGTGGCGACGATGGCCTGTTCCGCCTGCGCCCCGGCGCGCAGCCGCTGCAGGTCGATGCCAACATCCGCGTCATTTCGGGCGCGATCGAGGGCAGCAACGTCAATCCGGTCGAGTCGATGGTCGACATGATCGCCAACGCCCGCCGCTTCGAGATGCAGATGAAGATGATCCAGAGCGCGGATTCCAACGAACAGCGCTCCAACCAGCTGCTCTCGACCAACTGAAATTGAATTGATGCGCCGCCGCGGCTCGCGGCGGCCTTGTGAGGACAAACATGATCCGCTCTCTCTGGATTGCCAAGACCGGCCTCGACGCGCAGCAGACGCAGATGGACGTGATCTCGAACAACCTGGCCAACGTCTCCACCAACGGCTTCAAGCGTGGACGCGCCGTGTTCGAGGAACTGATGTACCAGACCGTACGCCAGCCAGGCGCGCTGTCTTCGGACCAGACCACCCTGCCGTCCGGCCTGCAGCTGGGCACCGGCGTGCGCCCCGTGGCAACCGAGCGCATCCATACCCAGGGCAATCCGCAGCAGACCGGCAACAGCAAGGACGTGGCCATCCTCGGCAACGGCTTCTTCCAGGTGGCACTGCCCGACGGCACCACCGCCTACACGCGTGACGGCTCGTTCCAGAGCGACCAGAACGGCCAGCTGGTGACGTCCAGCGGCTTTGTGATCCAGCCTGCCATCACCCTGCCGGCCAACTACACGTCGCTGACCGTGGCGCGTGACGGCACCGTCTCGGTGACGCAGCCCGGCTCGGCCAACAACGTGCAGGTCGGCCAGCTGCAACTGGCGACCTTCGCGAATCCGGCCGGCCTGGAAAGCCTCGGCGAGAACATGTATGTGCAGACCGACGCATCGGGCGCACCGAACACCACCGTGCCTGGCCTGAACGGCGCCGGCACGCTGCAGCAGAACTACGTGGAAGCGTCCAACGTCAACGTGGTCGAAGAGCTGGTCAGCATGATCCAGACCCAGCGCGCGTACGAGATCAACAGCAAGGCCGTGCAGACGTCCGACCAGATGTTGCAGCGCCTCACCCAGCTCGGATGATCATGATGGCCTCGCTGATTCGCCTGGGCGCGCTTGCCTTGTGCTGCTTCGCGACTGGTTGCGCGATGGTTCCGCGCGAGCCGCTGGTGCAGCTTCCCACCACCGCACGGGCCGAGCCGCGCGCGCTGGCGCGGTCGAGCGGATCGATCTACCAGTCGTCGTATGCCGGCAATCCGCTGTTCGAGGATCGCCGGCCGCGCAACGTGGGCGACATCCTCACCATCGTGATCAGCGAGAACGTCAACGCCAGCAAGAACTCCGGCACCAACGCCAGCCGCACTTCCAACAGCGCGCTGGCGTTCGACGCGGTGCCCAAGGCGCTGGCAGGCCTGTTCAGCAGCAGCCAGAATGCCACGATGAGCGGCGCCAACGCGCTCAAGGCCAGCGGTGGCGCCAGCGCCACCAACACATTCAACGGCACCATCACCGTGACCGTGCTGGAAGTGCTGGCCAACGGCAACCTGATCGTCTCCGGCGAAAAGCAGATGGCGATCAACCAGGGTGCGGAGTTCATCCGCTTCTCCGGCGTGGTCAACCCGCGCACGATTACCGGAGACAACGCGGTGCCCTCCACGCAAGTGGCGGACGCGCGCATCGAGTACACCGCCAAGGGCTATATCGACGAAACGCAGAACATGGGCTGGCTGCAGCGTTTCTTCCTCAATGTTTCACCGTATTGATCACCGACCGCGTCATGTTCCTGTCTTCGCTCCCTGCCTTGCGCTGCCGCTTTGTCCGCGCTTTCTTCCTTGCGCTGACGCTGGGCCTGCTCGCGAGCGCAGCGCACGCGGAACGGCTGAAGAATCTCGCCACCTTCCAGGGCGTGCGAGACAACCCGCTGGTGGGCTACGGCCTCGTGGTGGGGCTGGATAACACCGGCGACCAGACCATGCAGACGCCGTTCACCACGCAGAGCTTGACCAACATGCTCTCGCAGCTGGGCATTACCCTGCCCGCCGGCAAGAACATGCAGCTCAAGAATGTGGCGGCGGTCATGGTCACAGCCACGCTGCCGCCGTTTGCGCAGCCGGGCAGCCAGCTCGACGTGGTGGTGTCCTCCATGGGCAATGCCAAGAGCCTGCGTGGCGGCACACTGCTGATGACGCCGCTCAAGGGCGCCGACGGCCAGGTCTACGCGATCGCGCAGGGCAATATGCTGGTGGGTGGCGCGGGCGCGTCGGCCAACGGCAGCAAGGTACAGGTCAACCAGCTGGCGGTGGGCCGGATCGCCAACGGCGGCATCGTCGAGCGCGCGGTGCCGGCGTTCCAGCCGGAAGGCGGCATCCTGAACCTGGAGCTGCGCGAAACCGATTACGGCACGGCCGAGCGGGTGGTCGAGGCGATCAATCGCTCGATGGGCGGCGGCGTAGCCAGTGCGCTGGACGGCCGGGTGGTGCAGGTGCGCACGCCCGCAGCGCCAGGCGCGCGTGTGGGCTTCATGGCCCGCATCGAGAATATCGACGTCACGCGGGCCAAGGCTGCCGCCAAGGTCATCCTCAATGCCCGTACCGGCTCGATCGTGATGAACCAGGCCGTCACCGTGGACGACTGCGCCGTGGCGCACGGCAATCTGTCGGTGGTGATCAATACCCAACCGGTGATCAGCCAGCCGGCCCCGTTCAGCGGCGGCCAGACCGTGGTGGCGCCAGTGTCACAGATCAACATGAAGCAGGAGGGCGGCGTGCTGCAGATGGTCAAGGCCGGCGCTTCCCTGGCCGCCGTGGTCAAGGGCCTGAACGCGCTCGGCGCGACCCCGGCCGACCTGCAGACTATCCTTGAGGCGATGCGCGCTGCCGGTGCGCTGCGCGCCGACCTCGAGATCATCTGACCATGTCCAGCAGCCGCCTGGCCGCCCAGGCCGATCTCTCGCAACGCTTCGCGCTCGACACGCAGGGCTTCGAAGGCCTCAAGCAGAATGCGCGCACGGGCGCCAGCCCCGAAACGCTGCGTACCGCCGCCCGGCAGTTCGAGGCGGTGTTCACGCAGATGGTGCTCAAGAGCATGCGCGATGCCACGCCGCAGGATGGCTTGTTCGACAACGAGCAGACCAAGCTGTACATGTCGATGATGGACCAGCAGTTGTCGCAGCAGATGTCCTCGCGCGGCATCGGCCTTGCCGATGTGATGGTGCGCCAGCTTGCGCGGGCCAGCGGCGCGGGCCTTCCGCCCGAGCTTGCCGGCGCCGCCGCGAAGCAGGCGGCCGTGCAGGCCGGCATGGACGACGCGGCTCCCGGCCTGGCGCGCGCGCTGGACATGCGCAATGGCGACGGCGCGGGGGATGCCGACAGGCCGCGCGTCGGCAGCGTGGTGGCCGGCACCAGTTGGAACCCCACGGCGGGCCTGCGCCAGTACCAGCCGCAGGAACCAGGCGCCTGGCAGGGCGGGGCCTCCGTGTTGCCGGAAGACACGCCCGCCCACATCAGCGCCTTCGTCTCGCGCATGGCCGGACCCGCCCAGTCGGCGGCACGTGCCACTGGCGTGCCGGCGAAGCTGATCCTCGGCCAGGCGGCGCTCGAATCCGGCTGGGGCCGGCGCGAGATCGCGTACCCGGACGGCAGCACCACCTTCAATGTCTTCGGCATCAAGGCGGGCGCCAACTGGAAGGGCCAGGTCGCGGAAATCACCACCACCGAATACATCGACGGCCAGCCGCAAAAGGTGCGCGCGCGCTTCCGCGCCTACGCTTCGTATGACGAAGCCTTCGCCGACTACGGCCGCTTGCTGAGCAACAACCCGCGCTACGCCGAGGTGCTGGCCGCGGCCACGCCGGACGACGCGGCGCGCGGCCTGCAGCGGGCCGGCTACGCCACCGATCCGGCTTATGGCGAGAAACTGGTGCGGATCATGCGAAAAGTACCCGTCTGAGCGCCCGGAACAGGCTGGCCGGACGCCGTGCCAGGCGGCTGGCGCGGCCACCCGAGAGCCAGGCGCAAATTCCCCGCGCCTCGCACTAAAGTCTCTTTGTACTTCTGCCGTTACTTACATCATTCACCGCCGTCGATGTCCGGCAGCGGCGACCCGGCATCGAAGGGCCAGCACAGGCGGCCACGGTGCGCGGATCGCCCGGTCAGGCGCGCGGCAGCCACCAGACGCGGGGTTAGAGCATGTCTCTCTTCAATATCGGACTTTCCGGCCTGAACACGGCGCAGAACGCGCTGACCACGGTTGGCCATAACGTCAGCAATGCGGCCACCACGGGCTATACGCGGCAGAACACCATCATTGCCTCCGCGGGCGGTCAGTACACCAGCTCGGGGTTCTATGGCCAGGGCTCCAACGCCACCTCGGTGGTCCGCGTCTATGACGAGTTCCTGACCGGCCAGCTGCGCGGCGCGGTGACCGCCAGCGCGCAACTCTCGACCTACTCCGCCCAGATCAGCCAGATCGACAACCTGCTGGCCGACCAGAAGGGCGGCCTGGCACCGCTGATGCAGAAGTTCTTCGCCGCGGTCCAGGGCGTATCGGACACGCCGGCGGATCCGGCCGCGCGCCAGAACATGCTCAACGCCGGGCAGTCGCTGGTGGGGCAGATGCGTGCCGCCAACTCCTACTTCCAGCAACTGCGCGATGGCGTCAACACCCAGCTGCAAAGTTCGGTGACCCAGGTCAATGCCTACTCCCAGCAGATCGCCAAGCTTAATGACCAGATCACGCGGGCCGTCGCTGCCGGCGGTGGCCAGCTGCCCAACGACCTGCTCGACCAGCGCGACCAGTTGGTCTCCGAGCTGACCCAGATCGTCGGCGTCAAGGTCGTGCCGCAGGACAATACCTACAACGTCTTCATCGGCAACGGCCAGCCGCTGGTGATGGGCACTGCCTCCTACGACCTGAAGGCGGTGCAATCGTCCGCTGACCCCTCGCGTACCGCGATCGCATACACGCAAGGCAACGGCAACGTCGTCGAGATGGACGACAGCACGCTCACCGGCGGCTCCGTCAGCGGCCTGCTCAAATTCCGCAGCGAGACGCTGGACTCCGCGCAGAACGCCATTGGCAGGCTGTCGGTGACGCTGGCCCAGACCTTCAACGACCAGCACAAGCTCGGTGTGGACCTGACTGGCCAGGTTGGCGGCAACCTGTTCAAGCTGGGCTCGCCGTCGGTACTGCCCAAGAGCACCAATGCCGGCAACTCGCTGGTAACGGCCACCATCAGCGATACGTCGCAGCTGACCACCAGCGACTACACCCTGAGCTACGACGGCACCAACTACAACCTGGTGCGCATGTCGGACAATAAGACCGTTAGCCAGCCGGGCGCCGCCGCCACCTATCCGCTGACGATCTCGCTCGATGGCGTGGACGTGCAGATCCCGACGGCGATGCCGGCCAACGACAGCTACCAGATCCAGCCGACCCGCAACATTGCTTCGGCGATGGACATGGCCATCAAGGATCCGGCCAAGATCGCGGCCGCGAAGGCCCCGCTGACTGGCAGCGCAGGCGCCGCAAACACCGGTACGGGTACCGCGAAGGTCACCAACGTCGCACCGGGCGCCAGTAAGCCGCTCACCGCGATCACGGCCACCTACGACGGCGCCACCGCCAAATACATCTTTACCGACCCGACCGGCGCCGCGGTGCCGTCGACTGGCCCGACTCCGAACGGCAGCGCCCAGGACTACGTGATCAACGGCATCACCGTAAGCTTCAGCGGCGCGCCGGCGAACAACGACAAGATTACGCTGACACCCAACGCCAGCGGCGCCTCCGACAACGGGAACGCGCTGGTGCTGGCCAAGCTGCAGAGCGCCAAGACCATCGGCGGCGTGTCGAGCTACAACGACGCCTATGCGCAGCTCGTCAACGACGTTGGCAGCCGCGCCAAATCGATCCAGATCGCGTCGACCTCGCAAGACAGCGTAACCACTCAGGTGATGACGGCGCAACAAGGTGTGTCCGGCGTGAACATGGATGAGGAAACGGTCTCCATGCTGCGCTTCCAGCAGCTCTACCAAGCCAACGCCAAGGTTATCCAGACTGCCACTACCCTGTTCGACACCATCATCGGCATCGGCCGCTGAGCGCCCTGACGAATCGGACCCCGAAAAGGAACAGACATGCGCATCGCAAGCTCCACGCTCTATCAACTCGGCCTGGCCTCGATGAACAGCCAGCAGGGCTCCCTGCTGCATGTGCAGCAGCAGCTCGGCACCGGCCGCCGCATCCTCTCGCCGTCGGACGACCCGGTGGGTGCAACCCGGGCGCTGGTGGTAGCGCAATCCAGCGCGGTTAACGACCAGTACGCTACGTCGCGCAAGCAAGCCAACAGCAATCTCGCGATGGAAGACAGTACGCTCAAGAGCGTGACCACCGCGATCCAGAATATCCAGACGCTGGTGGTACAGGCCGGTGACGGCACCATAAGCGATGCCGATCGCGCCTCCGTCGCCTCGCAGCTGGAAGCCAACTACAACCAGTTGCTCGGGCTGGCCAACAGCGACGACGGCAACGGGAATTTCCTGTTCGCTGGCTTCCAGTCGCAGTCGCCGCCGTTCAGCAAGGACAATGCCGGCGCCGTGCAGTACAGCGGCGATAGCGGTCAGCAGTTGCTGCAGGTCGACGTGGCACGTCAGCTGGCGACCGGCGACAACGGCCGCGACATCTTCCTGAGC
This sequence comes from Cupriavidus sp. SK-3, assembly GCF_000611145.1. Taxonomy (NCBI): domain Bacteria; kingdom Pseudomonadati; phylum Pseudomonadota; class Betaproteobacteria; order Burkholderiales; family Burkholderiaceae; genus Cupriavidus; species Cupriavidus sp. SK-3. Next base: position 12,427 of record NZ_JFJV02000284.1, read on the forward strand.
GTGCAGAACACGGCCACCTATGTTGCCTCGGCTAAGAGCGGCAATACGGGCACGGGAACCTACAGTGCAGTCACCGTGTCGGACCCGACCAACGCACTGTATGGGCACAGTATCTCGATCAACTTCGGCACAGATCCGGCCACCGGCGTTTTGCAGTATCAGCTGAAGGACGAAAGCGCCGTTCCGCCTGCGGCAATCGGCGCGCCAGTGACCTACACGGATGGCGCCGGCATCCAGGTGGCGGGCCTCTCGCTGTCGGTCAAGGGTACGCCGGTCGCTGGCGATCGCATGGACCTGCAACCTGCGCAGCTTGCCGGCACCGATATTTTCAGCAACGTCAAGGATGTCATCAACGCGCTGAAGAAGCCGCTCTCGACCGATGCCGATCATGCGGCACTGGCCAATGTGCTGGCCACCGCCAATCGCAAGATGAGCAATTCGCTGGACAACGTCAGCACGGTCCAGACCAGCGTCGGGGCGCGGATGCAGGAGCTGGACGCGCTCGATACGATTGGCTCGAACCGCAGCCTCAATTACAGCCAGACACTTTCCGGACTGCAGGATCTGGATTACTACTCGGCCATTACTGAGTATTACCAGCGTCAGACTTCGCTGCAGGCGGCGCAGCAATCGTTTATGCAGATCCAGGGGATGAATCTGTTTAAATTTCTGTGATTGGTGGTAGGCGTGCGGCGCGCCGTTGCGTCTGTCTAGCCGGAACAGAATCCTGCAAACTCCCCGGAAGAGTTTTGCAAATGCCCACCAAATCGCCCGGAAATCCGCTCCAGGCCTAGGCTTTGCGAAATTCTCAGCTGGTTCACGGCTGGTCTCCACTTGCCTTCACAGTTCCTGAAATTCTCGGAGGGGTCTAGTCCCTCCGAGACCAGCCCAACCTCGCATTCCTGCAGCAGCGAGCTGAGACTTGCTCCAACTATAGGACATCTCGTCGCAAACAAACCGGCCTTGAGCTTCCGCTAGGAGCCTCCGACTCTGTATCGGTCCAACTTTCCAACAAGCCATTTGGGGCAGTGTCCGCGTCCTGACCAGGTCTTGCCAGAAACGGGGACCATGTACATCGCTGGATTCTGCGCTGAAATTGAACTGCTCCTCTTCGGCTTTGCAGACGGGCGACGTGAAATCGGGCGGACGTAGTTCAAGATGTCACTGACTGATAGGGAGTGCTCGATCATCAGTCCTCGGATGGTCTGAAGGACCGATTCCCTCTCCTGGCCGCGACGTTGTAACTCCAGGTTCACGGAACGCAACTGTGCGCGCACGCTGGCGTGCGTTGCACCACTCTGCTGGAGCTGAGATCTTGAAGCAGCCATTGCATCTCCCGATCCGAAATCTTCGGATGCGCATCAACCTTGAAGTCGCTTCCTGGCGGGAAGTATCCACCACTGTAAGCTGGTCAGGCCACTTCGGGCTTGTACCCTATTAGAGGCATTCTATGTACATTCTCCCGCAATGCTGGAGTCTCTGTTAGTCCTCAACTGACGGCGGTCCTCCTTCGGCGGCCGCAGCTCGCTTCGGGCTATTCGGAAATCGGCGCGTCGACAAGTACGTTCAACTTCAGCCGACGAATCCGAGGGTCAACGAAGTAACCCCCGCCTTCTACGTAGCGCAAGTACACCCGCTGGCACGAGCCGCACTCCCAAACATTGCATCGATTGTAGGGGTAGTAGAGAGGGGCAATCGGTGCATCGGCTGACCAGATATTGGTGTTCTCGGGATGCAATTCTGCAAATGTCGGCTCGCTGAACATGTCATGTACAAGCGTGCCAATGGCCTTGAGCTGTTGCTCGGGAAAGGAAATGGGCAGGCTGGTCCATGCATCTAGCGCCGGAGCGCTGCACTCGCAGTCAGTGGTTACGGCGTCAGTCCGACGGGCGAGGGACTGCAGAACATCAAAGGGAACATACGATTCGTTTTCCATGGCGGGTCTCGGTGCTGCCTAATAAACTCATGCTCCCCATCATACCTACGCAGCGAATGGCCCGTCGGTAATGACAGATGCAGCGAGAGTTCCAGGCGCTGGGGCGTCGCCTGCGGTGGTCCCCGGGAGCAGTTCAGGGGTTCGTTTTCCTAACCGGTAAAGCGGTAGAGTTGGGCGGGATTTGACACGAGAATCGCGTCTCTGACCGAAGGCTCCGAAATCCATTTTGCGAGGAGATTTGCGAGCGTCGCATCGTTGGGCTTGTCAACCTCTGTTGCGTGGGGCCAATCCGTCCCCCACACAAGCCTGGAGGAGAACTGCTGTGCAATCGACGCAACAAAATCGTCCAGCCGATGCAAGTCATTGCTTTCGCTTGGGATGGCCATATAGGCGCCGGAAAGCTTGAGCCATCCGCGCCCGCTCGCGAGCAACTTGTGAACTGCTCGCCCGACCAGGGGTGCCAACGCCTCATTGCTGCAGGCTCGTGCGAAGTGATCGACGACTATGTCGATGTCCAGGGCCAGGAGCGAGTCAATCTCGTGGAGGAAGGCTTCAGGCAGCATGTGAACCTGCAGGTGCCAGCCGAGTCGACGAATGCGTGATGCCAATGGGCGAGCCATCGCAATGTCGGTGGCACCACGTTGGACCAGGTTCAACCGAGCTCCCACAACCCCGGCGGCGGCAAGCCGTTCCAATTCTGCATCCAGTGTGTCTGGTGTCACTACCGCGATGCCGCGGGCCGAATCCCCGAAATATTCAAGGGCCGCCAACAGGGCTCTATGGTCGGTGCCATAGGAAGACGGCTGGACGACGATACTGCGGGTGATACCCAGGCGTCGCTGCAGGCTCTGGTATTGCTGAGCAGTGGCGGCCCCATGTGTTAGCACCGCGTTTGGGGTGAACGGCAGTGCGGGGTCGAACACGTGCATATGGCAGTCGCACGCGTTCGTCGGCATAGCGAACGACGGCTTGTCGTTGCCTGCAGAGTGAGGGGCGGTCGTAGGACCGCCAGTGCTGGGTTCATCCATGAAATGGTTAGCGCTTGGCGGCGGCCGTGGAGTTCCAGAACCGATAGCTGCGCTCCAGTTCCGCCTTGGCTTCCGAAATTGACGATGATTCCACAATGTCCAGGGACATGTCGCTGACCTGCTTTCGGACATCAGGGTCTGCCAATGTCTTCCGAAGTGCGGCGTTGAATTTCTCCGCAATAGCTGCCGGCAGATTCTTCGGCGCGAAGAATGCGTTGAAGCTGTTCAGGTTCAAGCCCGGGACGCCGCCCTCCGCGAAGGTTGGTACATCCGGAAGCAGAAGCGAGCGTTTATCGCCAGTGACAGCGAGAAGTCGCACTTTTTTGGCCCGGGACATCGTGACGGCCTCGGGAGAGCCAGTCACTCCCGAAGCAAGCTGTCCGCCAATCAGCTGCGGCATCATTTGTGCCGAGCCATTGAACGGGATTGCTTCCATGGCGACACCGGCCTTGCTACCTACGCTGTTGCCAATCAAATCAGGCATGCCGCCCATCAGCGGGACGCCATAGTTGCGCTTGCTAGCATCCTTCTTCGCGATGTCCATGAACTGTTGAAGCGTCGTAGCCGGGCTGTTGGTCGGTAGGGAGAGCACCCACTGGAAGCGGGCAACGGTACCGAGCGGTGCGAAGTCACGCAGAGCGTCGTACCCGGCGGACGGTGTGATGAGCGGCACGATGACGACCGAATGGTCGAGCGCGAGGAGATAGGTAGAGCCATCTGCGGGTGCATTCTTTACGAAGGCGGTACCAATCTGACCACTGGCGCCAGGCCGGTTCTCAACAACGACGGTATGGCCGAGCTCCTTCGCAAGCCCTGGTGCGAGCAGTCGAGCCAGTGCGTCTGTCGCACCACCTGCTGCGAACGGCACCACAATGCGAATAGGGCCGCTGTATTCAGCGGCGGATGCAGCAGTCGATACGGTGGCGCTTATGGCGAACGCCACCAGCATGCGCATGAGAATGTGCATGAATGTCTCCAGTTATTTGGGTTGATGGCGCTTCTGCGAGCGCTCAAACGGAACGTGAGGGGGCACCCGTTAGCCGGGTGCGGTGAATCACTGCAGGCCGAAGCGGTGTAGCGTTTCGCCCAGGTTCAGAAGCTCGACCATTGTCTTGCCTTCTTTCAGGGCTACGCGCATGCCTTCTTCCTTGTGCTCGCGCTCGATGCTCTTGTCGATGACGCTGTCGACTTCATTGGGCGAGACGACGACAAGGCCGTCGCGGTCGCCGACGACGATGTCGCCCGGGTTGATTTGCACGCCGCCGAAATGGACGGGCACATTGACCTTGCCTGGTTGGTTCTTGCCGGTGCCCTTAATCGAAAGGCCGCGGCAGAACACGGGGAAGCCCATCTCGATGATGGCGTTGCCATCGCGGACCGAACCGTTCACAACCAGGCCGGCGAGGCCTAGTTCCAGGGCGGCTAGCGTCAGGATGTCGCCCCAAGGGCCGGCTTCCAGGAAACCCTTCGCGTCCACGACCAGTACGTCGCCCGGCTTCGCCTTGGACAGCGCATAGTGAATCATGAGGTTGTCGCTCGGGCGGATGTCCACCGTGACCGCTGGGCCCGCCATACGCAGGGTCGGGTCCAGCGGCTTTAGCCCCGAGTCCAGCGCACCTTTTTGGCCCTGAGCTTCATGGATGGTGGCGGTGCCAAGGGCTTTCAGGCGCTCGATTTGCTGTTCGTTGACGGACATGTGGTCTCCTGTCGATGTGAATCGTACCGTTGCTTGGTGAGCGGATAGTACAAAATAAATACAAAGGAGGGCAAGGAGAATCCATGATCCTGCGGGTTTACGTGGAAAATTTGGGGTTGGTGTGGCGCCTCAGTACATTGGAAGTACATTTTGCCTGGATTTAGTACTTGCGCAGTTTTCGCGGTGTTGCGCTCAGTGTTTGGTAGGATTGCGGCGCGGGACGTGCATCTTGCGGCCCACAGGAGACGCGGTCACGACCCCGGGTATAGGAAAACCGAAGAAAAGCGATGAAAAAGGGCAGCGAGCAGACCTACGAGGTGCTGAAGAAGCGAATCGTGGCAGGCCACTACACGGCTGGCACGCAGTTGAAGGAAGAGCACATTGCTGAGGACATGGGCGTCAGTCGCACGCCAGTCCGGGCCGCGCTTAAGCGTCTCATTGACGATGGCTTGGCTGTCCAGGAAACCGGCCGCGGCGTGTTTGTTGCCGGTTGGACGAGATGGGACATCGAGGACATGTTCCGCCTGCGAATTCGGCTCGAGCCCTTCGCCGCGCGGCTTGCTGCCGAGCGGGCTGATGCCGAAATCATTGAACAGTTGAAGCAATGCAACGACGAAATGGCGCGCGCCATCGAGAACGCCAGTGGGTCCGATGACGGTATCGCAGAAATACAAGCCGCGAACAGTCGCTTCCACCGTCTCATCCTCGATGCGGCGGGCTCCCAGCGTCTTAAAACCATCCTGGAAACGATGATTGATATGCCAATCATCACCCGCTCGTTCTTTCTCTACGAGCCCGACGATTTGCTCCGGAGCCTTTCGCACCACCGTGATATCGCCATGGCAGTGGAGCTCCACAATGGTGACCTGGCGGAGCAGCTCATGTCGGTACACCTGCTCATCTCCAATCAACGCTTCATGAGTCGTCGCCTGGATAGCTTTGGGCTGGATGGGCTAAGCGTACAAAAATAGAACAGCAAGCAACGTTACAGGCGTTTTCTTCAGCCCTAATGGCGCCACATCACTAGCGTTTACCCGCGAGTTTGCGAAATCGCGTTGTTACGACTGTATTTTTTTTGTACTCTCCAAGCTTCATTAGCAAGGAGACAGTCTTGAACATCGCAATTATTGGCCTGGGCGAAGTGGGCCGCTGCTACGTGACCGCACTTGCCACACTCTCGGGCACGACCTTCGAGTTTTGCGACACCCATCTCTCGCAAGCCGGACGCGACCTGGCAAGCAAATTCGAACTGAGTGTCCATAGCGAAATCGGCCCGTGGCTTGCGGAGGCTGACTGGGTTCTCTCCTGCGTGTTCGGCGCTGTATCGCTGGACGTGGCAGGTCAATGCTTCGAACACATGAAGGTTGGCTCGCGCTACGCCGATTTGACCACGGCCAGTCCGGCCGACAAGCGTGTGGCTGCAGTGCGTGCAAAGGCAAAGGGCCTCAACTACATCGATGTTGCAGTGATGGGCGCCATCTCGCTGGCGCTGTCGCAAACGCCCCTGCTGTGCGCCGGGGAGGGAGCGAGCGATTTTGCAGCGCTGATTCAGAGTGCTGGCGGTAATGCCCGTATCGTCGAGGGTGGCGCTGCCGGCGACGCAATCTCCCTGAAGGTCCTCCGCAGCGTTTTCACCAAGGGCATGGAGGCCCTGGCCGTCGAACTGCTCATGGCTGCTGAAAGGCAAGGCGTTCGCGAAAAGCTGTATGGAGTGCTGGGGGACATTGACGATAGCCCGCTCGAAGACTTCATCAACATGCTCGTGCGGACGCACACGATTCATGCAAAGCGTCGCACGCATGAAGTCGCAGAAGCCCAAAAGGAATTGCGTGGTTCGGGGCTGACGTCGCTCGTGCTGCCCGGTGTCGAAGCGCGTTTCGCGAAAACCGCCGCAGCGAGCGAGGCAAATCCTGTTGGCGAGAGTCCCTCACTGGAAGACGCACTGCAGTGGCTGCTCAAGCACGCGGCGTAACAGTAAAAGACATAAGCAATCCGGAGACAAACGCATGCAAAAACTTCTTCTTGCCGCATCGGCCGCCATCATTTCGACCACCTTCATCGCGCCGGCCGCAATCGCCGCGGACAAATATCCCAGCAAGCCGGTGCGCATGCTGGTTGGCTTCCCCCCGGGCGGCTCCGCGGACATAAACGCTCGAATCGTCGCGCAAGGACTGTCGTCTCAACTGTCGACGTCAATCGTGCCCGACAACAAGCCGGGCGCGGGCGGCAACATTGCGGCGACGGAAGCCAAGCGTTCCGCTCCGGACGGCTACACGATTTTCTACAGCACCTCCGCCATCGTATTGGCGCCGTCGCTGTATCAGAACGTGCAGTTCGACGCGTTCAACGATTTCGTGCCTATCAGCCTCACGGCGAACATCCCGCTCGTGCTCGTGACGACGCCCAATCTGCCGGTGAATAACGTGAAGGAGCTCGTCTCGTATGCGAAGGCGAATCCTGGCAAGCTGAACTACGCATCTTCGGGCTCTGGAGCTCTGCTCCATCTCGGTGGCGCTCTATTTGCGAAGGAAATGGGCATCCAGGTCACGCATGTAGCCTACAAGGGAAGCGCCCCCGCAATAACGGACCTGATTTCCGGCTCGACGCAGTTCATGTTCCTCCCGCTCAACGAAGCCAGCCCTCATATCAAGGCAGGCAAGCTGAAGGCTCTGGCTCTCACCAGCAACAAGCGCTCGCCACTCCTCGCAGATGTGCCCACCATCAAGGAGGCGACTGGTCTGGATTCGTTGGTAATGGGTGCATGGCAGGGAATCCTGGTGCCGAGGGGCACGCCCGATGCCATCGTGACTCGTCTACGGGAAGCCACCGAACATACCTTGCAAGACAAAGCGGTTCGGACGAAGCTGCAAGACCAGGGCTCCGAAATTCTCGGTGGAACGCCTCTGCAGTACACGCAATACATGAAGACCGAGTCGATTCGCTGGGCGCGCGTCATCAAGGAGTCCGGAGCGAAGGTCGAGTAGTTCATAGCCTGTGGGGCTGGCGCTGGCCAGGGCCTTTCAACGGCTCATGGCTTAGTCGAGACAGCGGAGAGCATGAAGCGCTTTCGACGGCTTGCTCCTGTGGTAAGTTTGCAGCAGCCGCTGGCAGCGCTATGGAAACGCTGGCCCCTCACCCATGACCTTGAAGCAACTGGAAGCGTTCTACTGGGCGGCGAGGAGCCATTTCGGGCCAATCCGATGCCAATCTCGGCATGAGCGCGGACGATTTCGCCCCCGTTTCAAGAAAGCTGGGACGTGACTTCCGACTGCTGCAGAAACTCAATCAACAACCGCGACGTTTCTTCGGGCTTTTCCTGCTGGAGCCAGTGACCGGCATCTGGAATCAACGTCTTCTTCCACAGTTTCGGTACGCTGATTTCCAGCGTCTCGTACTCCATCCTTGCCATCCGGATTACGCCGTCGGATTCGCCTGCTGCAAACATGGTTGGCTGCTGTAGCCGCGCGCCATCGAGGAACGCTGTCAGCGCCCAGTTTCTGTCGATGTTGCGATACCAGTTGATTGGGCCCGCAAAGCCGCCGCGGGAGAACTGGCCGACAAAGGTTTCCAGGTCCTCATTGGTGAGCCACGCTGGTAGTGACTCCGGGACAGCAAGGTTGTCTACGAAGCGCGTCGACTTCTCGAAAGTAATGAATCCTTTGCGGCGATGCTCGGGATGCTCACGGCATGCTGCGCTGCCTGTGTATAGGATACCCAGCATCGCGCGGCGCATATCTGCCTCAACTTCTGATTCGATACGCCCAATCGGTTGGAAGTAGTCTTGATAGAAATGCCGCTCCTGAGTGAGGGTGTGAAACTGGGCCGCTGGCCGGATTCTCCGGCGCGGCATGTACGGGACGCTCAGGAGCGACAGCGCTCGAAACATGTCTGGGCGGAGCAGGCTAGCCGTAGCGGCGAGCATTGAGCCCCAATCATGCCCCACAAGGATGGCATGCTCTTCTCCCAATGCATTGACCAGGGCAACGAGGTCACCGGCCAGCGTAAGTACGTCGTAGGCTTCAACTTCTAACGGCTTCTCCGTATCGCCGTAGCCTCGGAGGTCAGGGGCGACGACGCGGAACCCTGCACCAGCCAACGCAGGAATCTGATGGCGCCAGGAATACCATGACTCTGGCCAGCCGTGGCACAACAAGACTAATGGTCCTTCACCTTGTTCGACGTAGTGCATCCGAATCCCATTGGCGAATGCATATTTGTGCTTCCATTCATGAGTCATGAAGCCGTCTCCTTCCTTCTATATTACTAGACTATATGGTCTAATTTTGGCAAGGCCAACACACTTGTGCTAGGGGATTACCCTCGCATATGCAGCTGGATTATGCGGGCTATGAGTGATGTGAAAGGTTACAGAGAACTTGCCACGCTGGCATCAGAATCACTAGACGTACTAGTCTAGTGAGGCTAAGCTTGATGGCCTGATTGCTTACTGACGAAGGAGACGAAATGCTTGGAGTGGTCGCACAAATCTCGGTAAAGCCGGGAACCGAAGCGCAGTTCGAAGAACTGGCAAATCAACTTGTACAGGCGTCGCGTCAAGAAGAGGGATGTCTGGAGTACGGCCTTTGGCGCACGGAAGCGGTCGGCCAGTATGCTTTTGTCGAACGATACAAGGACGCGGCGGCCGTGGAGGCACATCGGAAGTCCGAGCACTATCGTCAAATTGGCCGCGCGATGGGTGCGTTTATGGAAGGCACGCCGTCGGTCATCCGCCTCACCGCTGTCTAAGAACTCATCCCTGCGAGCCCCGTCTTCCGCGGGGCTACTGCGCAGTGGGCTTGAGAAGCGAGGATATTACAGTCGATATGCTCCGCATGGCCTGAATACGTCGATGCGTGAGGTCCAGGATTAGTGCGCCTTGGATTGCCGCGAGGACTGTGTCGGCGAGTTGAGCAGAAGACAGGTCATTGCGAATGGTGCCGGCTTGTTGCCCGCGAGCTATGACTTGTTCGACCGCGGCCTGCCAAGTGCTCAGCATGGTGCCCAATATCGAGCCAAACACGTCGGATGAGTTGGCTAGCTCAAGCGAAAGTTTGCCAACCAGGCAACCCCGCTTTGCCCCGCTCCTCGTGAAGTCGCTGACGAGTTCGTCCAGGTAACCGGTCAGCATTTCGTAGTCGTTCAGGTCCGGAGCGCTGAACCACTTCTTGCGCCGCTCCTGTTGTCTTTCGTAGTAGAGATGAAGGACTGCCAAGGCGAAAGACTCTTTGGAACCGAAGTGGTGATAGAACGAACCCTTCGGTACTCCGGCCTCGACCAGAACTGTTTCCAAGCTAGTACCCGCAAAGCCATGCGCGTAGAACTGCTTGAAACCCTGTTTCAAGAGTCGGTCCTTATGGGTAGGAGTGCGCGGTGTTGCGGGACGGTTTGACATGGCGCTTGAGAAGCTGTTTTCTAGCCCGTTCAGTCTAGCACATGGGGTTGTAGCCAGGCAGTTCGTCGTCTCCTGCGAAGCCGCGGATGGTCAGGGTTGTCAGATTTTTCCTTATCTGCGTACCCATGCGCTTCGACGTGACATCGTTCGCTATAGTCGGAATCAATCGAGCTGTATATCGAAGGATTATCCGATGCTAAACACATGTGACCAGTACAATCCGGTCTCACTGACTAGGGCCGGGAACGGCAGGTACACCGGAGCCATTGAGGATGCGGGCAACGGAATAGGGCCCTGTGCTACAGCCGCCGCTATGCTTTCTGCGGCGCTGGACCGAAGCGCCGCGGAGGTAGTTCCGGTTTCGATTACCACCTATTTTGTTAGCCCCCGACGTTCCGGACCGTGCGACGTTGGGGTCAAATGGGTGAGAGGCAATGGCAGCATCCAGTGTTGGCAGGGTGAACTTCGTCAGGACGGTGTGATTGCATCCAGCCAAATCGTGTTGACTGGAGACCTACCGTCCTCTTCATACGTTCTGTTCGACTCCGGATTCGAGAACCAGACGGGCGGTGTGAGCGTGCTCGTCGAATCCACATTCTCGGCTTTGGCGAGAGCGCTGACTGTTTCCCCTCGCGACCTTATTGGGGAAGACTGCGAGCCATGCTCAGTGGCGATTAGATTTTACTCAGATGTTCACAGTAGCCAGGAGCGTTCTGGGCTTTCGGTCGAACATGATGTTCCGCTGTCGTCTGGGGAAGTGATGACCTGCGACGTGCGGCTCGTGGGCCCCTCCGGACCTGTGGCGGCTGCGACTTACGTCTTTCTGCGGAGCGTGAGATGAGCCGGCTGGCCGACGTTCCCGCGCAGGTTACGTTTACAAGGTCGGCAGGCAGGCCGCGCGGCGCTGCGGCTGGAAAGTCGGCTCGTCACAGGTTCCTGGAGGTTGGTACGGATATTGTGCGGAGCAACGGCATCCGGCACCTTACTATCGGGGAATTGACCCGTCGAGTTGGCGTTGCAAAGAGCACGTTCTACATCCGCTTTACGTCACGTGAGGAGCTTCTGGAAGCTGTGCTGCACGAGTACGTGTCCGCTTTACTCCACGACGCGAATACAGCCGCTCGGTTTGTGTCTCGCGGATTGCAACGTCTCGTCAGGATGATTGAAGTTTGGATTCAACACTACGTGATGAAGCATGGAGGGTGCTTGCTTCTAAACGGAAGCGTCGAATTTGCGGGGGTAGACGATGATTCGATGCGCGTCACCATGCTGGAGATGGCCCGGGCGTGGCGCACAAAGTTGGCCGCTCAGATACAAGATGCAATACAGCTGGGAGAGCTCCGGTCTGACGTGGCTGCCGACCAGTTGCTATTTGAGATTTTCAGTGTGGTTCTTGGCGTTCAGCACGATTGCCGCTTCCTGGGGGAGCCGATTGGCTTCCGTGTAGCGACGCTTCACGCAATTCTCGAGCGGCACGGCGCTAAGCTACCGGCCGGTGCGCCGGGCTGGCTTTCCATATGAGCTGCGCTAGTCAATGAGCCTATGGCGCAACGCGTATTGCACGAGCTCGGCGTTGGTCGTAACTCCTATCTTCTTCAGAATGCGGGAACGATATGTGCTGACGGTTTTGACACTAAGGAAGGACTGCTTGCCGATTTCGGTCAAGCGGACACCTTGGACAATCAAGCGCATGATTTCGTATTCTCGGGACGAAAGGTCTCGATGTGGCAGTTGCCCATTGACGCGGTCCAGGTTATCCATGACCTTCTCTGCCACTTGGGGTGAGAAATAGCGCTTGCCTTGTACAACTTTACGGATAGAAGCCACAAGTTCCACTGCGTCCATATCCTTGGTGACATAGCCACTTGCGCCAGCTTCGAAAGCACGAACAGCGTACTGTTCTGCCGGGTACATGCTCAGCACGACAATAGGTAACAGCGGCTTTTCACTGCGAATCGAAGGAATCAGGTCAAGTCCGCTGCGACCCGGCATGCTGATGTCGAGGACCAGTACGTCTAACGCGTGAGTACGTATCGCACCTAACGCTTCCGGACCATTGCAGGCCTCGGCCACGACAGAAAAGTCGCCCTCGTCCAGCAAGAGCCTTTTCAGGCCTTCGCGAAAAATGGTGTGGTCATCGACCAGTACGATGCGAATCATGGTGTCTCCGTTTGCGTGCACTCAGCACCTTCGGTTGGCACCCGAACGAAGACCCGGACACCTCCTGCTGGACCTGGACCGATTTCCGCCCTACCGCCAAGGTCTCGCGCGCGCTCTCGCATTCCCAGAAGTCCCAAATGCGCCCCTTTAGCCGGGGGCGCTGAAATGCCAACACCGTTGTCCACAATCTCCAAAGCAATGGTGGTGTCGTCCCAAGTCAACGTGACGACAACCTCGGATGCATTGGCATGGCGAGCGATATTCGTCATTGCTTCCTGAAAAATCCGATACAAACCAAGCTCGCGGGGCGGGCTCAGCGGAAGCGGAGCACGATTGCAGTTGAATGAGCAGCCTATGCCGTAGCGTGATTCGAATTGTGCCAGGTCCTGCACCAGAGCATCCTGTAGGCCCAGGTGGTCCAGGGCGCTTGGACGAAGCCCCTCCGAAATACGCCTTACTGCCTCGATTGACTCCTGTACCAAGTCCAAGAGTTGCTGTGTGGCAGCGAGAGCGCTGTCGCCCTGGTGCGCATGGGACTTCACCCCGCTTTCCTGGCGAGCCAAGCGTCGGCCGAGGCGAGAAATGTCGAACTTGATGGTGGTGAGCATCCCGCCTACCACATCGTGAAGTTCTTGGGCGACGGTTGCACGCTCGCGCTCTCGAACCGAGTTGAGCCGCATCATCAGTTCTCGAAGCTGGGTACGCGACCGGCTCAGTTCCTCTTGCTTTTGAACGCGGTCCGTAACGTCCAGACTTACGCCGACAATAGCTGGCTTTTCCCGGTATTGAACCGTGTTGCCATGGATTTCAACATAGCCGCGGGACCCATCGGGTCGCCGCGTGTGTAGAACGAACGGGCCAGGTCGCTCACCGCGGATGCGCTTCTCGTATTGCTTCATCAGTGCATCGAGTTGGTGCGGCGCAACATACTTTGCCACCAGCTCGCCCGTCATGCGATTGCGCGGGATGTTGCACATAGCGGCGAACGTCTCATTGACATACTGCATCCGCCCGTCCTGAAGGATGTAAATGCCGGCTACCGACTGCTCAACGATTCCCTTGAAGGGAATTTCGTAGTCGTTCAGAAACGCATCCGCTTCGTCCATCTTGCTCCACCACCTTGTTTTTCCTGTGCATCGTCGTTGCACTCGATTGGATTACAGCAGAACCTCGGCTGAGACACAACGGCACATCAGAAAACGCTGACAAGCCGCGCGGGGAAATCTGACAGGCCCCCAACCCGACCACATGCCAGACTCCATACACCTAAAGACACACAAGCATCAATGGAGACCCCATGAGTGGCAACTACGTTCCGCCGTTACGCGACATGCAATTTGTGATGCACGAGTTGCTCGATATGGAGGGCGTGCTCGCACGGACATGCTCGGAGAAGGCAATTGACCGTGAGACCGCTGACCAGGTACTCGATGGCGCCGGGCGCTTCTGTGCAGAGGTCCTCGCGCCGCTCAATCCGATAGGGGACCTTCACGGCTGCCAATTTGACGCAGGCAACGTCAAAACAGCGCCTGGATTTCGCGAGGCACACAGCCGTTACGCTACCGACGGGTGGAGTGGACTGGTCTGTGACGTAGACGACGGTGGTCAGGGTCTTCCTCAAATCGTCGGGACCGCGGTAAGTGAGATGCTCGCCTCGAGTAACTCGGCATGGTCCCTGTATCCGAAGTTGTCCGAGGGAGCGTATCGCTGCATTCGCGCAAATGGCTCCGCCTGGCAAAAGGCGACATTCCTCAGTCCGCTGGCATCTGGAGAGTGGACCGGCACCATGTGCCTGACCGAGCCGCATTGCGGTACAGACCTCGGCCTTTTGCGCACCCGCGCAGTGCCGAACGACGATGGCTCTTTCGCCATTACCGGCACCAAGATTTTCATCTCGTCCGGAGAGCACGATTTGGCTAGCAATATCGTGCATCTCGTGTTGGCCCGCTTACCGGATGCGGCACCTGGCGTACGAGGAATCTCGCTCTTCATCGTACCCAAGTTCCTGCTTGACCCCGATGGAAAGCCGGCAACCCGGAACGGTGTCCAGTGTGGGTCGCTAGAGCGAAAGATGGGCATTCACGGGAATGCCACCTGCGTGATGAACTTCGAGGCGGCCACTGGCTACCTCATTGGCGAGCCAGGCAAGGGACTCCCGGCGATGTTTGTCATGATGAACGGTGCGCGACTTGGCACGGGTACGCAAGCGATGGGGCTGTCGGAAACGGCCTATCAACGAGCGCTCCGTTACTCGCAGGAACGGCTGCAGAGCCGCGCACCGATGAGCCCCGCAGGCTCAACCGGACCGGACCCGATTATCTTGCTGCCGGATGTACGTCGGATGTTATTGACGCAGCGGGCCCTGGTGGAGGGTGGCCGGGCTTTTGCCTACTGGCTGGCGCTGCAAATTGACATCCACCACAACAGCCTCGATGCGCAAGTTGCACAAGAAGCTGAAGGCCTGCTGGCGCTTCTGACCCCTGTGGCAAAGGCATTCCTTACAGACAACGGTGTGGAAGTCACGAGCCTCGGCATGCAGGTGCACGGCGGTGCAGGATTCATCACGGAAACCGGCGCTGAGCAGTTGCTGCGCGACGCACGCATCCTCCCAATCTACGAAGGTACGAACGGCGTCCAGGCGAACGACCTCGTCAGTCGGAAGGTGTTGGCTGATGGGGCTCGTGTGCTCCGAAAACTCCTTGCAATCGTTCGGGAATCTGCCGGCCAATGCCTCGCTCACGAAGAGGGGACCTCGGACAATGCGATTGGCGATATGGGGCGTACTCTTGCGCAGCTCTGCGATGACGTCGAGGCGGAAACCCAGTTCATTCTCGATTCCGCCCGAATCGACCCTTGCCAACCAGGTACCTCGTCGGCTGCGTACCTGCGCCTGATTGGACATCTGATGTTCGCGCACTTCTGGGCACGCACCGCGATTGTGGCGTCCACGAAGGTCAGCGACAGCTTCTACGCAGGCAAGCTCGCCACAGCGCAATTCTACTTTGCTTGCCTCCTTCCCGAGTCGCGAGCATTGCTGCCACGCATTCGAGTGGAATCCTCCGCAGTCATGAATCCGCTTGCCTTTGCAGCATAAGCCCAGGATAGGGCAAGACAGTCCGCATCGCGGTATGTCAGATGGAGCGAGACACGATGAGGCAGGAAGCCAACTACTGGGTCGACGCTGATTTGTCGACCCTTGCGAAGATTCGTGCGTTCGACGCGGTGCCGCTCTCGGAGCGGCAGTTGGAGGAGGCAATTTATTCGCCCCCCGACGTTCTGGAGGCCGCCGTGGTAGCAGCACCGGACGAAAAGTCGGGCGAGGTTCCGTACGCGTATATCGCGTTGAAGGCTTTCGCTAACAGCACTGCGGAGCAGGTGCTCGCACAATCCGCCGACTTCATTCCGGAGCGGGCGGCGATTCCAAAGGCCTGTTACGTCCTGCCGACATTGCCAAAGACCGCGGTCGGCAAGGTGCAGAAGAACGTTCTGCGTGTAGATGCTGCAGAGCGCGTCATGCGAGCTGCACTAGAACGCGCGGAGCTTTCTGCGGTTGCTCACCTGCGGGTAGAGGACAGGGGTGCATCAGGGATTGTGTGCGTCGTGGAGCTCGATGCTCTGCCGAGTCAAATCGCTGAGGAGACGAGCCAGACCGTTCGCGCCGTGCTCGGAGTGTTCCCAATCCAGCTCCTGATTCTTCCTGCTTCTGCGCGCAAGAAAAGTCCACGGAACTGAACGCATACGGCTTGGGCTGACGGAACCAGCGCTACGCAAACACACGAAAGCCATGATGAAACATATTCAAGCGAGAAATCAGAACGGCGTCCTGACACTGTCGATGTCCAGGGCGGAGAAGAAGAACGCGCTCACCCAGGAGATGTACCTGACTCTGGCGCTGGCCTTGGAAGATGCCGGCCGCGACGACAGTGTGCGCGTCATAGTACTGCGCGGAACACCGACGGTGTTCAGCAGCGGTAACGACATCCAGGATTTTGCTGATGATGGTTCGGGACAAGAGAAGCTGGCGTCGGTACGGTTCATGAAGGCGGTGACGTCGCTGCAGAAGCCCATAGTTGCTGCGGTCTGTGGATACGCGGTCGGCATTGGGGCGACTGTCCTCCTCCATTGCGACTACGTGGTGGCATCCGAAGACGCGCGTATCCGATTCCCCTTCGTTGACCTTGGACTCTGCCCGGAGTTTGGTTCGACGCTGTTGCTGCCGGCACTGGTTGGCCAACAGAAGGCAAGCGAATGGATGCTCCTTGGCTCGTTCGTGCTGGCGGGAGAGGCTCAGAAGGCAGGACTAGTGAACCGAGTGCTTCCCAACGACATGGTGTTTGAGGAGGTGGACTCTATTGCGCGTTCTCTCGCCAAGAAGCCACCCGCAGCATTGTCGGCTACCCGGCAACTTCTCAAGTCCGCGTCGCGTGAACTCATCGAGTCGAGGATTCAGAAGGAGCGCGACATCTTTCAGGCTTTGCGAGCGACTGAAGACGCGCAAGCAATCTTTAACGGCTTTCTTTCCCGCTCGCGCTAACGCGGCAGCGGCTATGCGCCCCGCGCCCGGCCATCCCATCACCCCGGAGTTTCTTGTCATGAGTACTGAATACCATGTCACCGACGGCATTGCCGTCATCTTGCTCGCGAACCCGCCTGTCAATGGCCTCGGCTATTCCACGCGCCTTGGAATCGTCGACAGCATCGACCGTGCTGTAAAAGACCCCGAGGTCACGGGTATTGTTCTATCCGGTTCCGGGAAGGCTTTCTCGGGTGGCGCCGATATGCGAGAGTTCAACAATCCGCAGGCACGCCGCGACCCGGGACTGAACACCGTACTTTCGGTAATTGAAGACTGCCCGAAGCCGGTAGTGGCTGCCATCCATTCGGTTGCTATGGGCGGCGGCCTCGAGCTGGCCCTGGCTTGCCACTATCGCGTAGGTATCCCGGGAGCGCAAATTGCGCTCTCCGAGGTGCGAATGGGGCTGCTGCCGGGTGCGGGCGGCACACAGCGCCTGCCACGAGTAATTGGTCTTGAACGTGCGACCAACATGATTGTCACCGGGGCATCGGTGAAATCGGAGGTACTGAAGGACAGCGGGCTTTTTGACCGGTTCTTTGACGGCGAACTGCTCGGTAACGCGGCAGACTTCGCACGTGAAGTAGCAGGCCGTCCTGGTCCCTATCCGCGCATTCGCGACAAACGCGTCGAGCATCAGAACCCTGAAGCATTCCTTGAGTTCGTGCGTACGTCGATTGTCGCAAAGCAACCCAATTATCCGGCGCCGCAACACGCACTTCAGGCCATTCATGCCGCCGTGTTCCAGAAGTTTGACGATGGACTCGCACAGGAGCGCCGCAGTTTTCTGGAGCTGATGGACGGCAGCGTGTCGAAGTCACTGCGCCATGCCTTCTTTGCAGAACGCGCCGCGCAGAAGATTGACGATCTTCCAGAGGGTACGCCTCTGCGCACTATCGAGAAGGTGGCAGTACTGGGCGGAGGCACGATGGGCACCGGGATTGCCATGTGCTTCCTCAATGCTGGCATTCCCGTGAAGCTGTCGGAAACCACTGACACACTGGCAGAAAAGGCGGTGGCAACCATTCGCCACAACTACGAGGCGACGGTCAAGAAGGGGAAGCTCTCCCAGGACGTGGTCGAGAAGCGGATGGACCTGCTTCAGCCAGTCGTTGGGCTAAAGGAAATCGGCGACACCGACCTGGTCGTTGAGGCCGTCTTCGAAGACATGGAGCTCAAGAAGGCGGTGTTCCAGGAGCTCGACGCAGTCATGAAGGACGGAGCAATTCTCGCCAGCAATACTTCCACGCTGGACCTGGATGCCATTGCGAACGTGGTCTCGCGCCCTGCGGATGTTGTGGGGCTGCATTTCTTCAGTCCGGCGAACGTTATGCGTCTCCTGGAAGTGGTGCGCGGTGCCAAGACGGGCCCCGACGTTCTTGCGACGTCAATGCAAATCGCCAAGCGCATCGGAAAGGTTGCCGTGGTTTCGGGCGTCTGCGATGGCTTCATCGGAAATCGAATGATTGCGAAGTACGGCCAACAGGCACAGCTGCTTGTGCAGCAGGGCGCCTATCCCGAAGAGGTGGACCGCGCAGTTGAGGCGTTCGGAATGGCCATGGGTCCGTTCCGAATGAGTGACCTGGCAGGCAACGATATCGGCTGGGCGATTCGCAAGCGTCGTTACGCAGAAGACCCATCCTCGCCACGCTCTGAAGTGGCGGACAGATTGTGCGAGTCGGGTCGCTTTGGTCAGAAGACCAGTGCGGGCTGGTACGACTACAAGGCCGGCGAACGCAAGCCTGTTCCCGCGCAGGCCGTCAAAGAGCTGCTGGAGGCCTACTGGACGGAGAAAGGTGTTACCCGTCGCAAGTTCTCTCAGGAGGAAATTGTCCAGCGACTCATCTTTGCACTCGTGGACGAGGGGGCACGGATTCTTGAAGAGGGCATTGCAGCCAGGGCATCGGACATTGACCTCGTCTATCTCAACGGTTACGGCTTTCCCACCTGGCGTGGTGGTCCGATGCTTTACGCGGACACCGTCGGACTGTACAGCGTGGCGCGCGCCATGGAGCAAGCCGGCCAGCCGCCAGCGAAGCTCATTCAGAGCCTGGCAGCCGAGGGCGGTCGCTTCAATCCCTGATATCCCATCAAAGCGAGTTTCATCATGAAAGAAGCAGTTATCGTTTCCGTCGCGCGTACGGGCCTGGCCAAGAGTTGGAAGGGCGCGTTCAACAGTACGCACGGCGCTTCCCTGGGAGCCCACTCGGTGAAGCATGCAGTACAGCGTGCTGGTGTCGACCCCAACGCAGTCGAAGACGTGATTATGGGCAGTTCGTTGCTGGAAGGTACTACGGGCGGAAACATCGCGCGCCGTATTGCCCTTACGGCCGGCCTTCCCGTCCACGTTCCAGGTGTTTCTGTCAATCGCTTTTGTGCTTCTGGACTGCAGGCTGTGGCGATGGCATCGCAGCGTGTCCTAACTGGCGAAGGCGACGTGATTGTCGCCGGCGGTGTGGAGAGCATCTCTTGTGTCCAGCCGCATGTGAACCGGTTTATGGCCGAGGACCCGGCACTTAGGACTATCAAGCCCGAAGCGTACTGGAACATGCTTCAGACCGCAGAGCAGGTAGCCAAACGCTACGGCATTTCGCGTGAGCGGCAAGACGAGTATGGGGTACAGAGTCAGCTCCGCGCAGCCGCAGCGCAACAAGCTGGCCGCTTCGATGCGGAAATCGTGCCGATGACCACCACCATGTCGGTCTATGACGAAGCGCGTGGTGGCTTCGCTTCCCGTGAAATCACCATCTCTGCAGACGAAGGCATCCGGGCCGACACTACCATCGAAGGAGTGGCAAAGATTCGTTCGGCCATGCCGGGTGGCGTCGTGACCGCAGGCAACGCAAGTCAATTCTCCGACGGCTCGGCTGCCGTTGTGGTCATGGACGGACAGTACGCCGAGCGACATGGGCATACGCCGCTAGGCGCCTTCCGAGGCTTTGCCGTCGCCGGGTGCGAACCTGACGAAATGGGCATCGGACCAGTCTTCGCAGTTCCGAAGCTGCTGAAGCGCGCCGGTCTGAGCGCCGACGACATCGGCCTGTGGGAATTGAACGAGGCGTTCGCAGTCCAGGTGCTGTACTGCGCGGAAAAGCTGGGCATTCCCCATGACAAGCTGAACGTCGATGGCGGCGCCATCGCTGTCGGCCATCCATATGGGGTATCCGGCACCAGGCTGGTCGGCCATGCGCTGATTGAAGGTAAGCGCCGCGGAGTCAAGTACGTGGTCGTTACGATGTGCGTCGGCGGTGGCCAAGGTGCTGCCGGTCTGTTTGAAGTGTTGTGATGCACGGCGAAAAGCGCTGGGCAGCAATCCATTAAGCGTCATATAGGAGAAGAGACATGGGCAGCATCAAGAAAGCGTTGGACCTGACTGGCAAGACGGCACTCATCACGGGCGGCTCGAGCGGTCTTGGTCTGCAGATTGCGGAAGCGCTGGGCGAGCAAGGCGCAAAGATTCTGATTACGGGGCGCAAGGCAGACGCGCTCGAATCGGCACAGGCTCACCTGCGCCAGCTCGGAATTGAGGCTGACTGGGTGGCGGCTGACAACCAGAAGGAGTCGGACATCACGAAGCTGGTCGATGAGGCGCTTGCACGGCTCCGCCGGGTCGACATTCTTGTAAACAATGCTGGCGCAACCTGGGGCGCTCCCGCCGCGGACCATCCAGTGGAGGCATGGGACAAGGTACTGAATCTGAATGTGCGCAGTGTTTTCCTGGTGACACAGCAGATTGGCAAGCGCTCGATGATTCCGAATCGCTACGGTCGGATCATTAACCTGGCATCCATAGCCGGTCTGAAGGGCAATGGGCCAAACTCGCTGGGAACCCTTGCTTACAACACCAGCAAGGGCGCTGTAGTCAATTTCACCCGCGGCCTGGCCGGTGAGTGGGGCCAGTTCGGAATCACGGTCAACGCCCTCGCTCCGGGATTCTTCCCATCGAAGATGACGCGCGGAACTCTTGAGAAGGTCGGTGTGGAGAAGTTGTCGGAACGCGCCCCGCTCCAGCGCATCGGCGACGAAGATGACCTGAAGGGTGCTGCGTTGCTGTTTGCTAGCGATGCCGGCAAGCACATCACGGGCCAAATTCTGGCTGTTGACGGCGGACTGACTGCAGTCTGAGCGACCCCTCGAACAAACGAACCAATTGGAGAAAAGCATGAGCACCGAACAAGCACAAGGCGATGTGAAGATGACCGTTGATGGCCATGTGGCCATCATCTCCGTCGACAACGTGGCGAAGAAGAACGCCTTTACCCCGGAAATGATGGAGCAGCTCTGGGACCACCTCACGGCTTTTGAGAACGACCCTGACCTTTGGGTCGCTGTACTGGCGCCGGAAGGCGAACACACGACCGCCGGTCTGGACATGCCTAAGTTCTTTGGGCCGACGGCCACTGCCCGCCCCGTTCCGAACGATAAGGTGGACCCCTTTGGTCTCCGTAAGCGCTGCACGAAGCCCGTCATTTCCGTGGTGCAGGGCATCACCTATACCATCGGCATCGAAATGATGCTGGCGGGCGACATCGTGATTGCCGCGGATACGGCCCGGTTCTGCCAAATGGAGTCCCGCCGGGGTATCGCCCCGCTGGGCGGCGCGCACTTCCGCTATCTGACTCGCACTGGCTGGGGTAACGCGATGTACCACCTCTTCCTGTGCGATGAGTTCGACGCGCAACGCGCTCTCGAAATCGGCTTCGTGCAGGAAGTGCATCCGTTCGGCAAGCATCGCGAGCGTGCAATCGAACTGGCTCACCTCATCTGCAAGAACGCTCCGATTGGTCTGCGTGCAGCTAAGGCGGCGGCGCTAACGTATACCGAGCAGGGCGAAAAAGCTGCAATCGACTGCATCCCCCGAATCCGCGAGACGGTGTTTGCGTCCGAGGACTTCAAGGAAGGTCTGCGGTCGTTTGCGGAGCGTCGTGCCGCGAACTTCCAGGGCCGCTGAGCGGGGTCTGCCATGAGGGAGATTGCATCGCTCGACGCGTTAAAGGCCCTGGTCGGTCAAGATGTTGGCACCAGCGAATGGATTGAAATCTCGCAGAGTGATGTCAGTCAGTTCGCCCAGGCTACCGGTGACCACCAGTGGATTCACACGGACCCTGACAGGGCCAGGAAGGAATCGCCGTTTGGCGGTCCGGTCGCTCATGGGTTCCTTACGTTGTCCCTGCTTCCAGCATTGATGGCAAAGACTATCAAGGTGACCGGGGTGCGCATGGGTGTGAACTACGGGCTCAATCGTGTTCGCTTCACGGCACCGGTGCCGGTGGGTGCTGCGGTTCGCGTTCATGCCAGGCTAGTCTCGGTCGATGCTTCGGATTCCTCCGTGGCCACATTGACCTGGGCCATCACGATGGAAGCCCGCGGTGTCCCTAAGCCTGTTTGTGTGGCAGAGACGCTAAGTCGACTGTATTTCTGACGAAGGCCGGGTGATAGCCACCCGGCAAGATGTCTCCTGTAACCCCATGCGGGTAACAGTTTCCCCCGCGCAAAATCGCGGGTTTTTTTTGTCCACCATCAGTAGAGAAAAAAGAGGAGACTGGGATGGACAGATATGGACACCTTACAACGAATAAGCGAGTTCCCAGGACACTGGAACTTCTCGGCGAACGATGGACGCTTCGAATCTTGGCTGGAGCACTCTCGGGATATACGCATTTCGACGAGTTCGAAGAGTCGCTTGGCGTGGCGCCGAGCACGCTTACCGTTCGGCTGAGGCTCTTGGTTGAGATTGGATTGCTCGAACGGCGAGGGGCGCGATGCAATAGGCTTACATACCATCTAACAGACGCCGGCATGGCTCTAGGTCCATGCTTTGACTCGCTCGCTCAGTGGGCCAGTGAGTGGCTTGATTTGCCGGAGGTCTTACACGTGCAACCGAACGGAAGACCAGTACAGGACTCTGAATCCAGAGGAGAATTGGATGAATCAATTTGATAAGCCGTTGGCGGAGGGCGAATCCGCGGACTCGGCGCGCGACAGCAACCGGGAAGCTCTTGTAGCTGCCTGGCTGCACCACTTCGGCGTCGCTTTCGCGGAGGAACTGGATTTGGGCACGCTTGAGATGCTTGGACAACTTGTTCGAGACGGATGTTCTCCTCCATCCAGAGCACTGTAGTGAGGAGCCCGCCGAGGCAAAAAGAGCCTCAGCTGGTGTCGACGATTGACTATGATTGGAGTGAAGAGACAACTATGAAGACACGCATTACTGAACTCTTTGGCATCGAGCACCCGATTATCCAGGGCGGCATGCACTACGTGGGATTCGCCGAACTGGCGTCAGCTGTGTCAAATGCCGGAGCGCTGGGCTTTATTACCGGCCTCACGCAAAAGACACCGGAAGCCCTGGCTCGCGAAATCGCGCGTTGCCACGACATGACGGACAAGCCGTTCGGTGTCAACCTTACATTCTTGCCTACCTTTTCCGACCCTCCCTACGCCGAGTACATTGATGCCATCAAGCAAGGCGGGGTGCGTATCGTGGAGACCGCAGGAAGAAGTCCGAAGCCATACATGAGCCTTCTCAAGGAAGCTGGCATCAAGGTCATTCACAAGTGCACGTCGGTGCGCCACGCGGCCAAGGCGCAGGAGATTGGGTGTGACGCTGTCAGCGTCGACGGTTTCGAGTGCGGCGGGCATCCAGGCGAGGACGATATCCCAAACATGGTTCTGCTTCCTTTGGCAGCCGAAGCACTCGCCATCCCATTTGTCGCATCTGGTGGTATGGCTGATGGTCGAAGTCTAGTCGCTGCACTAGCTCTTGGCGCAGAGGGAATCAACATGGGCACACGATTTATCGCCACCACGGAGGCCCCGGTTCACCAGAACGTCAAGGACGCAATTGTGGCCGCTTCCGAACTCGACACGCGACTTGTCATGCGTCCGCTTCGGAACACAGAGCGTGTTTTGACGAACGCGGGTGTCGAACGTCTGTTGGAAGTCGAGGCAGAGAAGGGTTCGAACCTGCAAATCTCGGACATCTTTGACCAGGTCGCAGGCGTCTATCCGAAGGTCATGGTTGATGGCGACATGGATGCCGGAGCCTGGAGCTGCGGGATGGTGGCCGGACTTATCCATGACGTGCCGAGCGTAGCGGAGCTCGTGCGCCGGATTATGAAGCAGGCCAGTCTGCTGATTAACGACCGGCTCGCTAGAACGTTAGTTGCCTGAAGCAGCTTCCCCCGTCGGAGCAGGTGGGCATTCGTCACGCCCAACCGCTCCGGTTGGCCTTGTCTACTGTAGGAAACTAATGTCGTACGGGATGGTGAAAGCGCCGAGTGCCTGACGAATAGCAGTTGTCTCGGACTCGTGACCGGGGCCGCTACGCAGTAGAATTCGGCAGCGAACGCCGGCGCTTCCTTGGTCAACTGCTTCGACCTTCTCCAAGGACGCAATACCCAGGCTTTGCACAACTCGCAAGTATTCACGCTGCGTTGCATCTACCCGCAGAGCGGCTTTGTTGATCTTGCCCAGCGGCGTCTTGGGAAGCTCTTTGACCAGGAAGTAGTGCTTCGGCACGGCAGCGCGCTCCGGGATGGTTTTTGCTCCGAACTGAAGCAAATCCTCTGCATCAACCCGCGCGTCCTCCTTCATCACAACGTACGCCCCCGGGACTTCGCCGGCATACGCATCGGGTACGCCGATGGCTGCAACGTCAATGACGTCAGGATGCTTGAAGAAGGCTTCCTCAATCATGCGAGGGTCTATGTTGTGTCCTCCACGGATAATCAAATCCTTCGCCCGGCCGGTAATCCACAGGTAACCATCCTCGTCGATGTAGCCAAGGTCGCCTGTATCGAGCCACTTTGCGGACAGGAACACTTTGTTGTTCGCAGCTTGGTCGAGGTAGCCACCGAAGACTGCCGGACCTTCAATGACGATGTTCCCGGCCTCATTTGGCGCGCATTCAGTAAAGGACCCGGTCCGGGCATCGATGTGAACGGCTTTGATGTTCTGGTATGGGAACGGAAGACCGGCAGAGCCAGTCTTTCTGACACCGAAGCGAGGGTTGGATGTCGTTACCGAGGTCGACTCGGTCATCCCATAGGTCTCGAGGAGTGGGATTCCGACCTTTGACTTGAAGCTTTCTGCAACATGCACTGAAAGAGGTGCTGTCCCTGTGCTGGCCACACGAAGACTGCTAATATCGGCGCCCCCGATCGGCAGTCTCAGCAGCTGATTGATGATGGTTGGCACGAGTGCCGCCGCGGAAATGCGGAACGCTTCCACGGTGTTCCAGAAGTTCGACACAGCTGTCGGATGGCGCCAGCCAATCGACGTCATGAGAATCAGTGTTGCCCCTCTCACCAGTGTATGCAGGCAACCTGCAAGTGCTCCGCCAACATGGAAGACGGGCAGTCCTGTACTGCGAACGTCTTCCGCCTTGGTTCCGTAGACCATGCCATAGGCCCAGGTACTGAAGACTTCTGCGCTATGCGTTTGCGGCGCGAGCTTCGGCGTCCCGGTAGTGCCACCGGTATGGAACAGTGCTGCAACGTCGGAACCTGCGATTTGCCTGCCGCTGGCGAGGTGGTCATCAGGAAACTGCTCAATGACGGCTTCGTAGTCAATCACTGGTACGCCAGAGAGCTCCCGCATATGCGGGCGACGGCCGCCGATGCTCACCACGGCCTTGATTTTCGGCAGCGACCGAATCATTTCTGACACCTTCGGCCAAAGGTCGATATGTTCGTCACCTCCATATACAGCGAGCACGCGAGCTTCGGAGGAGCCAATCATGTGGGTTAGGATGTTCGAATCGAGCATCCAATTGACGGGATTGATGATGCCTGCAGCCTGGCCGCCCCAGAGTACAAACTGGGATTCCGTCACAGTGGGCATCAGCAAGGAGACGACGTCAGTTTTGCCAATGCCGAGCGACGACAGCAAGTTGGCGGTCTGGTTAACCCGGCGCCAGAGTTGCCGGTACGTTGTGGCTTCAGCGTTCTCGGGGGTATCGCAACCAGTGTGCATATACCAGATAGCGACCTTATCGGGGTCGATTGTGCAGCCGTCATGCAGCATCTGATAGGTTGTTTCGGGCAAGCCCCGCTCGTTGAGCGGGACTTCTTCGAACGTTCGAATCTTCTCGCGTGACGAGAGGTCGGCTTCAGACCAGTAGGTGTTAAGTTGCAATTGCATGGTCGACTCACATCTCCGGCTTGTAGCCAATACGATTGACAAAGCTCGACCACTTTGCCTGGTCTTCTCGAACTTTCTTCGAGAACGTCGCAATCTGGGTAGCGTCTGGCTCGGTAAGGCCGAACTCCTTTACCCGGCTGCGATACTCGGGGGAGCTTACTGCGTGACGCGTGAGAGTTTCGAGTCGGCGTGCCAGTTCAGGAGAAAGACCAGCCGGCGCAAACAAGCCGAAGTTGCCATTGAACTGCTCCATCTCGGGGTAGCCAAGTTCGCGGAACGTCGGAACATTCGGGGCGAAGGGGGAACGCTCCGTTCCCGCGGTGGCGAGAGCCAGGAGCTTGCCAGCCTTCACGTAGTTCATGGCCGGAAGGACGGCGTCAAACATAACCTGAACCTGCCCCCCCATCAAATCCTGCATCGCCGGCGACGAGCCTTTGTATGCGACGTGAAGCATATCGATGCCGGCAAGCTGATTCAGACGGACGCCGGCAAAGTGGCCCTGAGTGCCGGCGCTAAAAGATGCGAACGAGAGCTTTCCAGGATTCGCCTTGGCCCACTTCACCAGCGAGGCAAGGTCTTTCGCCGGAATCTTGGGATTTGCGTACATAACCTGCGGAGTCCGCGCGAGCTCTGTAATGGGCAAGAATGCATCTGGCTTGTAGGACACCTTGGTCGTGTAGGGGACCAAGGACACAACACTTCCAATGGACACCATCAGCGTGTAGCCATCGGGTTTTGCGCGGGCAACCGCATCCGCGCCGATGGAACCAGACGCACCCGGACGGTTCTCGACGACGAAGGGTTGCCCGGTCGCTGCGGAGAGCCGCTCTGCGAGTGTGCGGGCCATGCTGTCCGTGGCTCCGCCCGCAGGCAGCGGCACAATCATCCGAACAGGCTTGCTAGGGTAGCTCTCCGGCGTTTCGGCTTGTGCGCTCGCAGCGAAGAATGCGGTCAGGACAAGGGCGCCACCCAGGATGCCGAGCTAACGTCAAGAGTGGTGTATGGGCA
>NZ_JFJV02000285.1:0-112940 GCF_000611145.1 Cupriavidus sp. SK-3
CTTTGACTTTAAGCCTTTGACGTTGACGTTAAGCAGTTGCAGTTGAAGTTGAAGTTGAAGCACCCATCAAAAATGCGCCAAATACCCCCCATCCACCGCCAACACATGCCCCGTAACATAAGAAGCCGCCGGCGAAGCCAAAAACACCGCCGCCCCCGCCACCTCCTCCGGCTGCCCCCACCTCCCCAACGCAGTCCTCTGCCGCAACCACTCCGCAACGCTAGCGTCATCGACCATAGGCTGATTAGGTTCGGTAGCAAAATACCCCGGCGCAATGGCATTGACAGTCACACCATCCCGCCCGAGATCCGCCGCCATCGCCCGGGTAAGCGCATCCAGCCCCCCCTTGGTAGCGGGATAGAGCACGTCATTGGCACGCGCCACCTGCCCCGCGATGGAGCTGACATTGACGATGCGTCCATAGCCGCCGCGCCGCATCAGTTGCGCGGCGTGCCGGCACAAGGCATACGGCGCCACCAGGTTGGTCTCCAGCATCTCGCGCAGATCCGCCGCGTCCAGATGCGCCATATTGCTGCGCTTGCGCGCGCCGGCGTTGTTGACCAGGATATCGAGGCGGCCGTGCACGGCGTCGACGTGGGCAAAGGCAGCGTCGACCGCCGCTTCGTCGGTAATGTCGAGCACCAGTGGCTCGGCGCTGCCGCCGTGCCGGGCGAGTTCGGCCGCGGCGGCATGCACGCGCTCGGCATTGCGCGCCGCAACGATCACGTGCGCGCCGGCTTGAGCAAGGGCGGCGGCGATCGCCAGGCCCAGGCCTTGCGCGCCGCCGGTGACCAGCGCCACGCGGCCTTGCAGGGAAAAAGGTGAGGTAGCCATCCGGCGACTATACCGCAGCGCGCCGTCGGGACGCTGCGGCCGGACCCTTCGCTCAGCGGATCAGCTTGCCCGTCGACGACACGATCGACATCTCCACGAACGACGACCCGGTATGCCGCGTCGGGCTATAGCTGATCAGGATCCCGCCCAGGTCATAGTCGCGCAGGCTCTCCAGCGCGCCGACCAGCCGCTCGCGGGTCAGGTCCGGCCCGGCGCGGCGCAAGCCCTCCACCAGCACCTTGGCCGACATAAAGCCCTCCATGCCGGCATTGCTGGGCTCCACGCCTTGCTGCCGGGCCTGGTTGCGATACTCGCTGGCAATGCTCATCTGGCTGGAATTGGTGCCCGGCACCACCTGCGTGATGATCAGCCCGCGCGCGTCCTCGCCCAGCTCCTTGATGAAGGAATCGGCCGCGTTGTTGGACAGCGTGACGAACTGCGCCTGGCTGCCGCCGCGGCGCAGTTCCTTGATCAGGCGCGCGGCCTCGGAGCCCGAGCCGATCACCAGCACGGCCTGCGGATCAGACTTGTTGATGGCCGTGACGCCAGCCTGGATATCCCCCATCGGCCGGGCAAACGAAGCGCTTGCGGCAGGCTGTACGCCGCGCGCCTGCAGCGCGGTGCTGAAGCCCTCGAACACGTCCTGGCCAAAGCCGTCATTGGCGTAGAAGATGGCGATGCGGGTCATGCCGGTCGTGGCAAGATGGTTGATCGCGCGGGCGACTTCATCCTGGTATTTGGCGCGCACGTTGAATACGTAGCGGCTGACCGGACGATGCAGCGTGATGGCGCCGGTGAGCGGCGCCACCAGCGGCACCTTCTCGGCCTGGATGATGGGCAGGATGCTTTCGTTCTGCGGCGTGCCGCGCACCATGAACAGCGCGAACACCTTGTCTTCCTGGACCAGCTTGCGCACATTGTCGGGGGTGCGCTTGGCATCGAAGCCGTCGTCGTAGGTCACCAGCTCGATCCGGCGGCCTCCCACGCCGCCGTTGGCGTTGACCGTCTTCAGGTAAACCTGCGCCCCGGCGATCTGCTCCTTGACCGAGCCCGCCACCGGCCCTGTCACGCCGGCCGACTGCCCGATCCGGATCGCGGTCTTGCTGACCCCCGGCTCCGCCTGCGCCACCGGCGCGCCCAATCCCAGCGCAGCGGCCAGCAGGCCGCACGCGATCCATTTTGTTTTCATCTCCGACCCCTCGTTCGCTTACGAATCTTTTGCTTTGTCATGCGCGCCACGAATGGGCGCGGCGACAAGCAAATTACCTCAAAGCGGCGCCATTCGGCAAATCGCTGTTGCAAAAGGCATCACAGCGGCATCTGACGGCAGCTCGGGGAGGAGTCAGGTATGGCAGGGAAAGGCAGGGCCGGAGCGCACAAGGGCAGGCGGCCCGCAGGCCGCCATGCCCCCGCATTGGCCGGTCTCCGTTCAGGGGAAGGCGGGTATGGCCGGGTCCATCCCGGCGAAGCGGGCTTCCGGATGGGACTGTTGCAGCAGCGCTTCGATTTCCTCGACGCGGCCACGCGGTACGTCCACCATCAGCAGGATCTTGCCTTCTTCGATGTCCTTCTCGAAGGTCTTGTGCCGGCTATTGGGCGCGGAGCAGCCGATCATGCTGGACGCCCAGGCGCCGAACGCCGCGCCGAGCACGGCCAGCACACCGACCAGGCCCCATTGCGGAGTCTCGCTGACGATGGGGAACAGGGCGACCAGTGCCCCCGCCACGATGCCGATGCCGCCGCCAACCATCAGCCCCATTTCCGCAGCATGCACGATATCGGAAGTCTGGAACAGGTTGGCTTCATGCAGGCCAGTCATATCGGCGCCATCGCGCGCGATGAAGTGGATATGACTGTTCTCGACGCGAGCCAGCAGCAGATCGTCCATGGTGCGGCGGGCGCTCGCCAGATCGGGCAACAACCAGAAGATGCGTTTGCGCATGACTCTCTCCTCGCTTCAGGCCGTTTCGCGGCCATTTCGGGTCATCCCGGCAGCGGTGTGCATGCGGAGTCGCCTTCACGCAGTCACGGAAAACATGGAGGTGGAGGTGCATCCGTATCCGCCCAGGGGACGGGGTAACTCATTTGTACGCCAGTCGCGCGGCAAGCGCAAGGCGATGACGGCGCCATGCCGACCACGCATCACGTTACGTTCAGCCGTCGAACTCGCGCATGTTGCCTGCCCTCAGAATGTGATTGGCAGGCGCACCGTGACCTGCAGATCTGGCGTATCCCGCGTCAGCCCCGCGCCGACCGACACGTTCAGCGTATAGCGGCTGTTGAAGCGATACGAATAGCCCACCAGCAGGGTACCTTGCGTGATGCGCACCGAGCCGGGCACGGTCTGGCCATTCTGCTTGGTCGGCCAGATGATGCTCTGGTCGTAGCCGATACTGAACGACGCGTGCTCGTTGAGCGAGAGGCCCATGCCGAAGTTAAAGCCAAAGATATCGCCCGGCGCGATCTTGCCGAGATTCTCCTGCTGTCCGTTGAGCACGGTGCGGCTGACATTGTCCCGCGCAAAATTGTGCAGGTAGCTGAAGGTACCGAAGAACACCGCGGGATCGGTCGGCAGCAGCCACGTAATGCCTGGCTGTATCGCCTGGAAGCCGGTGCCGGTGGGCAGCCCGAGTGGCAGGCCGGTGCCGGTGGTATTACCCACGCAACGTGTCACGCAGTCGGTCACGACGTCGAAGGGGCTCTTGCCGGTAGCAGACTTGTAGCGCAGCCAGCCGATGAAGTACGGCATTTTCTCGTTGCCATAATTGAGCTGGTAGCGCACGGTGGCTTCCACGTCGCCCAGGCCCTGGCCACTGGCATTAAAGACGTTGTCGACCGCTGTGCCGGTAAAGACTTCGCGGCTGATGGTGGAGCCGGAGGTCTGCACGTAGGGCACCTTGACCTCGAGTTCGAGCCGCTTGGTCACGCCATAGCGCAGCGCAGCCTGCTCGATGTAAGTCGAGGTCTTGACCTCGCGGACATCGATCAGCCCGATCAGGATGGCGGGAATGATCGTGTAGCCGACCAGCGCCACGCGGTTGTTGGACGAATAGCCATACTGGAAGCTGGGCTCGAGCACGAACTTGCCCGCGGGCGTGAGTACGCCAGGCTGGTCGAAGATCGGTGCAATCGCAGGTGGCGCGGTGTCGGCCTCGGGCGGTTTGCCCACCGGCTGCTCGTCGCCGGCTTGAGCGACCTGGGCGTCGCCCGCCTGCTGCGCCGGCGTTGCGCCTTGCTGCGCCTGCGCGGCGCCTTCCTGCGGCACATTGGCGGTATTGGGCAGGGCTTGCGTGCCTGCCGCGCCGGCGGCTGCCGCCGCGGCATTGGTGGCGGTGTCACCGGGTGTCACGCCGCCGGTGCCCGGCGCGCGCTGGCCGCCGCGCTTTCTCGCCAGCACTTCAGGACCCAGCACACTGCGCAACTCGCGGATGGTGGCCTCTTGCTCCGCCATTGCCCGCTTCATCTGCTCCAGGGTGGCGGCCTGCTCGGTCACCTCCCGCTTGAGCGCATCCAGCTTCGCCGCCGTTGGTCCCTCGTCAGGCGGGGTCTGGCCGTGTGCCATCCCGCCCAGCAACAGCAATGTCGAGCACCCTGCCTGCCGGATGCCGCGCAGCGACTTTTTATTCATTTCGCCTTCCTCCCCCGGACGGCGGACTGCTTCGTACAGGAGTCCGCAACCTGCTTAACGCATACTGCCCCTCTCGTTGCACGTACTACCAATCGCCTGCAGGTATTCAGTGCCGGCTCGCGGCACTCTGCAATGCGCTGTTCAATGCTGAATTAGCCACCTGTGCGCGGAATGCCTGCAGGGTGTTAACGCCTGCATTGATGGTCACCAGATTCTGGATCGACTGGTTGTTCAGCGAGTTTTGAATCACCGTGGCAGGTGTGCCTGCCATCATGCTGGAGGCAACGCTATTGCCCGGCCCGTTTTGTATCAGGCTTAGTGCGCCGTTGGTTGTCACCACGGCACCACCCGCCGCTATCGCCGTGGCAGGCAGGCTGGTCACCGACGCGCCCGGACTCCCGGTCGCGCTGGCGCTGGTGCCTGTACTGCTACTGCTGCTTCCCGTGCTGCTGCTGCCATTCGCGCCGTTCGCGGTTACCGGGTTGCCGGCCAGCGCGTTGTTCACGGCTGCGCTGGCCATGGCCGCCGCACCTGCAGCCCCACCGAGCGCCGTGGCCAGGCGGCTGGCCTGGTCGGCGGTGATGCGGCTCACATCGGGAATAGTAAGGCTGGTTGCCACCACCAGGGCACCGTTGATGTACACGGCGCGTTCGATACCGAACGAAACTTGCAAGCCGGCGCCCACGTCGAACCCGCCACGCAAATCGTCAAGCCGCTCTTGCGCGACCGGCTTCCAGCTCGCCATGGTGCTGCGCGCGGCATGTGTGGGCGATGTTCCGGCAGTCGCCAGCGTCACGGCAGGCGTTGCCCGGGCAGCGGCGCCGGCTGCATCCGGCGACTGGCTCGCAGCGGCGAAACCGCCCCGCAGGTCTTCCAGCCGTTCCGGCGCTACCGGCTTCGGCGCGCCCGCGCTGCTGCGTACCGCAAGCCGGCGAGGCGCGCTGGCGGCAGCCGGCAGGCCGGCGGCAGGGAGCGTCTGGCGGGAAGCGGCATCGAAGCCCCCGCTCGACGCTTCGAGGCGATCTGGCGCGGCTGGCGCCAGGTCCGAGGCGGCCAGGACGGGATTGACGGTTTCGGTCTGCCGCTCTACCGGCGGCGCCAGGTCGGCAGCATCGGGGGCATCGGCCGCGCCGAGGGTGGCGCCGCCATCTGCCGGACGGTCAGCCGGCTCCGCCACGGCGAGGGGTTCTTGCGAGACCGGCGTCCGGCCGGCCATGCTGCCAAGTGCCGCAGCCAGGTAAGGGTTGTTGGTTTCCGCCTGCATTGCGGGCGGTGCCGTGAGGCCGGCAGGGTCGGTCGCACCGAGCGTGCCGAGCGCCTCGATCCCCGTGCCTTCGTCGGCCCGCACCGGCCCGGCGCAGGCAAGGCCCGCGCCGAGCAACATGACGGCAGTGGCCGAACCAGCGCCACTGCGGCGATGCTGCGCGGACTTTGAGGATATCTGGAACATGGTACGTTCCTTAGAAGTCGCTACCGCCATGCGAAGGCATGACGGTGAAGAACAGACTATCCCGGTTGATACCCATCGAATAAGGGCCGCTCGGCGCTACACGCCAGTCGGCCGCCAGGTTGAAGCGAGCGGATTCCTCGCGGTTGTGGATGACGAACAGCAGCTGGCTGTCCCAGATCCGCTCAAAGTGCTCACGCGACAGCGCGCGCGTGCCAAGCGCCGGGTCGCCGACCAGCACGCGGTCGCCGTGCACGCCCTTTACCACGACAAAATGGTGATACCCGTTCTCCACCACCAGTACGATGGCGGGGATCTGGGTTTCCTCCAGCTTTGACAAGGGCAATTCATAGCCATCGGCGAGAAAGCCGCGCGACTCCAGGAAGCGCTTCATGTCCAGCAGCGAGAACCCCTCCTGCCGGATCTTGGCCTGGTCGCCGTTGACATACATGTTCTGGAACACCGTCTGCTCACTGACCGGAAAGCCGTACTGGTAAGTGAGCAGGGTAGCTACCGCGGCAGAGCCGCAACTGAAGTCGTATTGCTGGCGGATGGTGGTCTTGTACCGTGCTTCCTTGAGGCTGGTCACCCGCACGTTGTAGTAGTTTCCGCCATCGCCCGGCACGTATATGTAGTCGGCCCACGCCACGGGCACGCCGGCCGAAGCCAGCAAGAGCGTAGCCTGCAGAAGCAGCTTGCGCAGCATCATGGCTTGAACTGGATATTGACGATGGTGGCGTTCTGGATCAGCACGTTGGCGCCCGAGTTCTGGATGACAGTGGGCAAACCCGCGGCGCTGGCGAAAGAGCCTTCGGCAATGCTGTTTGAGCCGCTGATCATGCGGTTCACGCTGTTATCCGCCACGGTGCCGCCGAGGCGCATGTCGTTGACCACCAGTTCGGATCCGCCGCGGATACCTTCGAGCTTGTCGCTGGCGACAGGTTTGCCGAGACCGGCAAAGATGCCGCGCTGAGCGCCACCCGCCACGGCAGCGGGAGTCTGATCCGGCGCCGCCGCGCTGGTGTACATGGCGGTTCCGGTGTTGGCCGCAGGCACTGCGGCTGATGGCCCGGCGGGCTGCGGCCCAGCAAAGGCTTGCAGGCCAGGCCAGACCAGGATTGCTGTCGTGACCAGGGTGACAGCGGAGCGGACCGATCGCATGTTGGTGTCTCCTTCAGCCTCTTGCGTGCCGTCCCCATCCAGACGATCACACCGGAAGCGAGTGGACGCTTCGTCGAATGGGCACCCCGGCAGCGCACGATGCGCCGGGATGCCCTGAGTTGCCGGAGTCAAGCTGTGCCGGCGGGACGTGCGCGCGGGCCATCCACCCGCAGCGCACGCCACCACCACGCACGCGCCTTACTTGCCGACCGCCAGGTTGGCCTGGACGTTGACGCTTTGTTGCACCAGCGAAGCGAAGCCGCTGTTTTGGTTGGCGATCATGATGCCCGCTGCCGACTGACCAACGCTGGTCATGGTGTTGGACATATTGAAGGTGCCCGCATCGACGTAGTTGGTGCCGCCGGCGCCGCCAGCTCCACCCACTGCGCCATTACCCACACCGCCCGTGCCGCCATTGCCCACGCCGCCAGCGCCACCGGCGCCGGAAGCCGCGCCAACCGCGCCAGCGCCTGCCGTTGCGCTGCCGTTGCTGGCCTGGGTGGAAGCACTGCCGTTGGTTGCGCTGCCGCCGCCGCCGCCATTACCGGCCACGCTGGTTTGGGTACCACCCGCGCCACCCGTGCCGGTGCCTGCGCCGCCGGAAGCCGTTGCCGCGCCGCCTGTGCCCGCGCCACCTGCACCGCCAGTCCCGGTACCGCCACCACCGGTCGGGCTGGATGCGCCGGATGTCGCGGCACCGCCTGCGCCGCCGACCGCGGTACCGGTGCCTGCCGTGGTCGTAGTCGCGCCGCCAGAGCCGGCACCGCCAGCCCCTGCCGTGCTGCTACCACCGGCGCCGCCGGCACCGGAGCTGCCGCCGTTGCCGCCGTTCCCGGAAGCCGATCCGCTGCTGCCGCCCTTGCCAGCGCTCAGGCCGCCGGCGCTACCGCCGCCGGCACCTGCACTGCCGCCCTTGCCGGCGCCGGCGAGGCTGGCACCCAGCGCGTCGCCGCCTGAGCCCTTGGCACTGCCGCCGTGCGCACCCACGCCGACGCTGGCGCTAAGCGCGCCACCGCCAGAGCCCTTGGCGTTGCCGCCGTCTCCGGCCCAGCCGATGGCCTTGCCGCCATTGCCGCCGTCGCCGGCATTGGCGCCGCCGTTGCTGGCAGCACCCGCGGTGGCGCTACCGTTGGTAGCCGAACCGCCGCTACCGCCGTTGCCGCCATTGCCACTGTTGCCACCGTTGCCGCCCGTGCCACCGTGGCCGGCGCCGCCATAGCCGGTACCGCCCTTGCCGCCGGAGCCGCCATTGGCGTTACCGTTGTTGGTGGCGACATTGCCAATGTTGCCGACCGAAATGCCGCTCACCGAGCCCGAAAGCTTGCTGATGGCAATCGCCTTGCTGGTATTGAAGGAATTGGTAAAGTTGGCGGTGGCCGTGCTGCCGTTGTTCGCGCCGGCATTGCCATAGCCACCATCGAAAGTGACCTTGCCCTTGTTATCGGCGTTGGTCTTGGTGGTTGTGGTGGTCTTGGTCTTGTTTGAAGTCCAGGTGCTGGTCTTCGTATCCGTAGCAACCTTCGTGCTGGAGTGAGTGCTGTTGTCCTGCGTGGCGTTCGAGTTTTCGTTCGCCGCCGCGCCGCTGCCGGATTGGGTTGAAGTTGCAGTGGCGGTCTGCGTGTTGGCGCCGCTGTCCTTGACGTCGTTGTTGTTGGTCGGATTGGCCATGGCCTGACCGCCTGCCCCAAGGGCTAAAGCAATCGCCGACGCTAGTAAGGTCTTTTTCATACAAAGCTCCCAGGAGGATTTCACAGCGGCTCAGCCTCTCGCCAGCGCTCGGGAGAACGATGGCTGGAGGCCCAGGTCCGGCACTCAGCCAAACCAGCCCCTCCTTCCGCATAATCGGTGCCAGGCGAATGTCTCAAACTTGTAATCCCTTGCAATACAAGGGCTACATAGGCATCGCCTCAACCTTTATCTCGCTTGTAGAGGACGCGCGATGGCGCCGCCGCTGTGAACCGCACACACCATGTCACACGGCTGTGACAAGGCCCGACGCGCTACATGGCGGGTAGTTCCCCAAACCAGCGAAAACTCCCCCTGCTATCAGGCCTTTAGCGCGGTTCCCAAGGAAAACCCTAGGTTGCCCACGGTGTATCAAGAGTGAAACACACGTCCTGCCGGTGCACTGGTCGTCGCTCGTCACCACTCTCCCTGCTTCGGATGAGACGTTGCATGACAGCCCGACGCGTCCGCCCCGGCCCGGTTGAAAGCAGACATTGCGCGGGATTATTGCGACGGATACTGCCCGTGCGCGGCATGCACGCAACGCTCCCGGGCCGTTCGAACGGCGAATAACGCACAACTGGCGACATGACTAGGCTCTATGTCTGATTTAAAGTACATTAAGGCTATTTGAGACTTGTCACCTATTCGCAAGGGAAACCATGAGTGAAGCCGTCGTTCCCCTGTATCACCAGATTTACGTGGTACTACGCCAACAGATTGTGGAAGGCCGTTTCGGTCAAGGCCCCTTGCCGGGCGAAATCGACCTCGCCAAGCAGTTTCACGCATCGCGCGTGACCATGCGCCGCGTCTTCGACCGTCTGGTGCAGGAGGGGCTGGTACGCCGCCATCGCGGCCTTGGCACCTTCGTCAATCCGCACCCGATTAAGCCTGTTACGGTCAGCGACCGCCCCGGCAGCCTGCTCGACAACATCATCGACATGGGGCAGAAAACCTCGGTCAAGGTGATATCGATCGACGACGTCCACGCCACCCCGGAAGTCGCCGAAGCGCTCGGGCTGCAACCGGGCGACCCGGTGGTCAAGGTGGTGCGCGTGCGCCACTATGGCAGCCGCCCGCTATCGCATATCACCACTTATCTTCCGGCCGACCTGGGGCGCGGCCTCAATCGCAAGGATCTCGAAAGCACGCCGATGCTGCGCCTGCTCGAGGGCTCGGGCGTGCAACTCGGGCGCGCCAGCCAGACGCTGTCGGCCCGGCTGGCCGACGTGGTGGTAGCGCCTTTGCTGGACGTGCCCGTGGGCGGCGCGCTGCTGGCGGTGCGCCGCGTGGTGCTGGACAAGGCTGGCCGCCCGGTGCAGTTCCTGCTCGGCCAGTACCGGCCGGACCGCTATGAATACCGCATGGAGCTCTCCCCCGCGGGTGGCGACAGCGCCAATGTCTGGGTGGAAAGCGAAGCGCGAACGGGGCTGCGCGAGTAAGAAAAGCGAGCGATACTGCACGCTCACGATCTTTCCAGAAGGAAACCGCGATGCCTGCTACCAGCACGGGCCGACCTTTCTCCCATGCACTTGCCACCCCCTCGCGCCGCAAGGCGATGTACGGCCTGCTTGGCGCCGCCGTCAGTGTTGCGCTGCTGGCGCAGGCGCCGGTAGCGCGCGCCGAGATCGCCGGCGGCAAACCCATCCGCGTCCTGGTGGGGGCGCCCGCCGGGGGCACCACGGATACGCTGGCGCGCACCATCGCCCAGGAGATGTCACGCGAACTGGATCAGTCCGTGGTGGTGGAGAATCGCCCGGGTGCGGGCGGCAATATCGCCGCCGACCAGGTGGCCAAGAGCGCGCCCGACGGCACCACCCTGCTGATGAGCTTCACCAGCCACACCATCAACGCCTCGCTGTACAAGAAACTGCCCTTCGACCCGATCCAGGATTTCACGCCGATCACGATGGTGGCCACCGTCCCGAGCGTGCTGGTGGCCACGCCCAGCCTGCCTGCCAACAACATCCCGGAACTGATCCAGCTGGCCAGGAGCAAGCCCGGCAAGCTGAACTTTGCGATCGGCTCGGTGGGTTCGTCGGTTCACCTGGCTGGCGACATGTTCAAGATGATGACGGGCACCTATATCGTCAACATTCCTTACAAGGGCACCGCGCCCGCCATCACCGACCTGCTATCTGGCCATGTCGACCTGATGTTCGCAAGTACCTTCAATGTGCTGCCGCACGTCAAGACCGGCAAGCTCAAGGTGCTGGGCGTGACCAGCGCCGCGCCGCTGCCGCAGTTCCCCGGCGTGGCGCCGATCGGTGCCACCGTCAAGGGATTCGAGTCGAGCGCCTGGTTCGGCCTGTTCGGCCCCGCCGGCCTTCCGCCCGACGTGCTGCAGGCGCTTTACCAGGCCGCCCGCAAGGGTCTCGACACACCCGCGGTGCGCAAGCGCCTGGAGACGGACGGGGCGCAGCCGGTCGGCAATCCGCCGGAAGCCTTTGCCGCCTTCGTGCGCAATGACGTGAAGCACTGGGCCAAAGTGGTCAAGTATTCGGGAGCCACGCCGGAATGAAGCCGCTAGCCGGGCCCGCCCACGCACCCGCCACGCTGGCGCAGAAGCTGGTTGCGCGGGCTGCCGGGCTCGATGCGGTCACGCCGGGCACGGTGGTGACATGCCGGGTCGACCTTGCCATGTCGCACGATTCGAGCGGCCCGCGCCGGGTGGCGCCGCTGCTGCGCGAGCTGGGGGCGAAGGTCTGGGATCCGGAGCGCTATGTCATAGTGACCGACCACTACCTGCCCGCGGCCGATCCCGAGGCCGAGGCGATCGTCCGCTTCACCCGCGACTGGGTGCGCGAGGCGCGCCTTCCCCATTTCATTGACGGCGAAGGCATCTGCCACGTGGTGCTGCCTGAGCATGGCCACGTGCTGCCGGGACGCTTCATCGTGGGCGGCGACAGCCATAGCCCCACCGGCGGCGCCTTCGGTGCCTATATGTTCGGCATTGGCGCCACCGAGATGGCGGGCGTAGTGGCCACGGGCGAGATCTGGCTGCGCGTGCCACACACTATCCGCCTGCAATGGGACGGCAAGCTTGGCGACGGCGTCTGCGCCAAGGACATCATGCTGTACCTGTGCGGCCAGCTTGGACTCGACGGCGGCCGCTACGAGGCGATCGAATACACCGGCACGGCCGTGGCGGCGCTGCCCATGCAGGAGCGCATGACACTGGCCAATATGAGTGCGGAACTCGGCGCGCAGACCGGCCTGATCGCACCGGATGCCACCACGATGGCCTGGCTGGCGGAAGCGGGGGTGCCCGCCTCCACGCTCGACGCCATCGCGCTTGCGCACTGGCGCACCGAGCCCGGAGCCGCCGTGCTGGCCAGCCACCGCTTCGACGCGGCCGCGCTGGAGCCGCAGGTGGCCGCGCCGCATTCGCCGGCCAACACCGGCCCTGTCGGCCAGGCTGCCGGACAGCCCGTGGACATCGCCTACCTGGGCGCTTGCACCGGCGCCAAACTGGAAGACATGCGCATGGCCGCCAGCGTGCTGCGTGGCCGGCGCGTGGCGCCCGGCGTGAGCCTGCAACTTGCGCCCGCCTCGCTGCGCGACCAGCGCCAGGCCGAGCGCGAGGGCACGCTGGCCATCCTGCTGGATGCCGGTGCGCAATTGCTGCCCAATGCATGCAACGCGTGCGCAGGCTATGGCCCGTCCCGCTTCCCGGCCAACAGCCGCGCCATTGCCTCCACCGCGCGCAATTTTGCCGGCCGCATGGGCGACAGCGGCAGCGCGGTCTGGCTGGCTTCGCCGCTGACCGTGGCGGCATCCGCCGTCACCGGCAGCATCACCGACCCGCGAGCATTGTTGCCATGAGTCCGGTACCCATCCCGCCCCTGCCCGGTGGCCGCATCTGGCGCTTTGGCGACAACGTCGATACCGACCAGATGGCGCCCGGTATCCATATGAAGGGGGGTGTCGAGGAGATCGCCCGTCATTGCCTGGCCGGGCTGCGTCCCGAGTTTCCGGCCATGGTGCGCCCCGG
Source organism: Cupriavidus sp. SK-3 (assembly GCF_000611145.1). Taxonomy (NCBI): domain Bacteria; kingdom Pseudomonadati; phylum Pseudomonadota; class Betaproteobacteria; order Burkholderiales; family Burkholderiaceae; genus Cupriavidus; species Cupriavidus sp. SK-3. The sequence continues at coordinate 12,790 of NZ_JFJV02000285.1, forward strand.
CGACCTGCTGGTGGCCGGGCGCAATTTCGGCGTGGGTTCCTCGCGCGAGCAGGCGCCGCAGGCGCTGCGCGAGCTTGGCCTGGCCGCGGTGATCGCGCCGTCCTTCGCCGGCCTGTTCTACCGCAATGCCATCAACCTCGGCCTGCCGGTGCTGACCTGCCCCGACACCACGCGGCTGGTGGATGGAGGGCTGGCGCGGCTCGAGCTGGACGGGGCTTGCCTGCTGCTGCCCGACGGCAGCCGCGTGGCGTGCGAACCGATTCCCGATTTCCTGCGCACCCTGCTGCGGGCCGGCGGGCTGGTGCCGCACCTGAAGGCCAGGCTGGCGGCGCAGCGTTGAGCCGCCGGCGGCCCGGGTTCACGCCGGGCGCCCGCAGGCGCACTGGCGCAGCAAGGCCATGACTTCCTCATCCGTGGTCTGGCGGAAATCCAGGTAGAAAGCGCTCACGGCGCCAAAGCTGGCCGGCACGTTCAGGCAGACCACCTGGTCCGCCGCCGCGCGCAGGCTGTCCAGGCCTTCTTCCGAGGCAACCGGCACCGCGGCCACCACCTGCTTCGCGCCCGCGCGGCGCACGCCTTCCAGCGCTGCGCGCATGGTCGCGCCGGTGGCCACGCCATCGTCCACCACGATCACGGTACGGCCGGCCATGGCAGGCACGCTCGCGCCGCCGCGATAGCGTTGCTGCCGGCGCGCGATTTCGTCGAGCTGGCGCCCGCGCTCCGCGTCGAAGGTGCCGCTATCGAGGGCGCGTCGGGTCCAGCGGTCGTCGTTGGCCACGGTATATGGCGCGTTACCGGCGGCGTCGCCCTCCACCACGGCACCCAGTGCCAGTTCCGGGTAGCCGGGCGCGCCTATCTTGCGCACCAGCAGGATATCGAGCCGCCCTTCCAGGATGAGAGCCACCTCGAAGGCGACAGGCACGCCGCCGCGCGGCAGGGCCAGCACCAGCGGCGGCTCGCACTGCGCGGCGGCGCCAAATCCGAGCCCCGCCAGGTGCCGGCCAAGGAAGATCCCGGCTTCGCGGCGATCGGCAAAGCATGGCGGCAACGGCATAACGCTGGACATGGCTGGCTCCTGCAGTGGGTCGGTCGGGCCGGGTCGCGGCAGGCCAGTGCCGTGGCAGCGCTACCCGCGGCGCACGGCTTCAGGGCAGCGCGGCAGTGGCGCGCCCTAGCCAAATATAGACGGAGAAGGCTGGCGAATCGAGGTGTCCGGCGAGGTGTCCGGCGATACCGCGCACGACGCTGACATCGCCCCGGGTGCGGGTTGGCGTCCGCCGGCGGCGAAGGGCGAGGAGCGCACCTTTGCCTCGGCAAACAATCGCAGCAGGGGGAAACGGCGCGTGGGACGGAAAAGGCACCACGGTCACCTCACGGACGCCGCGAAGGCGCGCCACGTGATGCCAGCGTCCCCGCCGGCCCGTGGGAGTGGTGCGATTGGGCGCGATTCCGCAACAGTGTATTTTGCCGGGCCTGGATTTTCTTTCGCGCGCATCTGGATAAGATAGCTCGCACCGATGGCAGCCAGCCGGCTCGCCATTTCACCAGCGCCAGCCATGCCCGTTGTTTACCGCGCGGCGCGACAGTCAGGATCAGCGAGAATGCACATGAGCACGCATCACAAATCCAGTCACGAAACCCAACGCACGGATCACGCCGCCACGGATGCGAGCAGTCTTGGCCTCGACATCCCTTTCGGCTCGCTCGATGCCGCGGCACTGGCCGAACTGCCATATACATTCCGCCCGGCCGGCACCTTCACGCGCTACTACAACGAGTGTTTTAGTTAAGCCTGGCTGTACCCCGGGCCGGGCGGCCTGCCCGGCCCGGCAGGCGCGGGCTCCCGGTATCAGCGGGTACGCCTGGCATCTTCCTTGGCGTCACCGTAAGCGGCCTGCGTCTTGCCGGCTATCTGCTGCGCCTTGCCCCTGACCTCGGTAGTGACGCTGCCCGTCACCTTTCCGGCGACCTCCTTCATCTTGCCCTTGGCTTCCTCGATACGGCCCTTCACTTGATCCTTGTTCATTGTCGGCTCCGGTTAGCGACGATACGGGATTAAGCCGCCCCCAGGCATCGGACTACGGCTGGCTGCCGTGCCCGCGCCGCGTCCACATGCATGGACCGGGGGGCGCTGGTACCAGCTTAGGCAACCGCAGCCCCGTCGCCTGTCAGGCGGTGGCTGTATGCCATGTAGGACGAGCGCCCATCCATCAGGCAATCGCCTGGAAATGAAAAGAGGGGAAGAGAGAAAGAGGAAAAGAGCGCCTCGCGTCGCGACGCGAGGCACTGGCCGGCAAGGGGATTCCGGCAGGGAGTCGCATAGCCCGACGGGGAAGTGAGGCTATGCCCGAATTCTATATCATTTTTATCATTTGTTAATATGCAAAATGTTTCATATTTGCACTAAAAAATAGTCCGCCGGTGCCAGATCACGTGCGTTCCGCCACGCCCGATACCTCGCCACGCGGGCCTGGTGGCGGCGTGACGCGTTCCAGGTGCGCCGGCAGCCAGTCGCGCAGCGCAGCCAGCATCATCGGCCGCGCGAAGTAGTAGCCTTGCCCCAGGCGCACGCCCTTGCCGGCCAGTTGCGCGCGCTGTGCCTCGCACTCGATGCCTTCGGCCACGACCGCAAGGTCAAGCGCATGGGCAAAGTTGAGGGTGACGTCGACAATCTGGCCACTGACCTTGTCGTCCTGATCGGCTTGCACAAAGATGCGGTCGAGCTTGAGGAAGTCCACCTCGAACTGCTTGAAGTACGCCAGGCCGCAGTAGCCGGTGCCGAAGTCGTCCACGGCCAGCTTGATGCCGCGTGCCTTGGCACGCTGGATCGCGCTGCGCTGATGCTCCACCAGCGAAACCGCATCGCGTTCGGTGATTTCCAGCACCGGGGTGATATTGGCGCGCAGCAGCGCGAACAGCGGCGCATCGTCGGCCCAGAAGCCCACATCGTCGAAATGCTCGCTGGTGATGTTGAACGCGAGATGGAAGGCCGGGGGCAACACCAGCGACTCGAGGTCGCGCAGGACGCGGGGAATCAGGTCCAGGGTCAGCGCAACCGCCAGGCGCTGTTGCTCGATCGCCGGGATGAATTGCTCCGGCTCAAGCAGGCCGCGCCGCGGGTGTTCCCAGCGCGCCAATACTTCCACCCCCGTGCACAGCTTGCTTTCGAGATCGACCACGGGCTGGTAGTAGGGGATGAATTCACCGCGGCGCAGCCCGCGCTGCAACTCCGCGGCGAAGGAGCGGCGCGCCGCGCGGCGCGAATGCAGTGCAAACACCGCCAGCGCGGCAAAGCCGGCGGTCAGCGGTAGCAGCACCAGGTATTTGAGGCTCTCGTGCAGCACAAGACTGCGCGGCGCGCTGGCGATCACGGCGATCGGGTGTCCCTCCAGTCGCCGGATATCGACGATACCGCGCGCGGCTGCCTGCGCGGCATCCCGCCTGACCAGCGTTGGCGAGCCGGCTGCCGCGGCCGCCTCACCCGCCGCGAGATCACCGGCGTTGAGCATGAAGCGCGTGCCCGCCACTTCGATCCCGATATCGGGAAACCCCAGCTTGCCGGCCGAATGCACCATGTCGGCCAGGTAGCGTCCTTCCACCCAGACCAGCACGCCGTTGCCGGGAGCAGTACCAAAGAACACCGCCAGGGCCGTGTTGCTGCCGCGATAGGGTCTGGCGAGCCGGTATTGCAGGCCGGGCTGCCAGTTCAGCAGCTCACTCAGCGGCACCGCGATCTCACCCCGCACCGCCGAGCAATAGCGCATGCCGCGCGACACCAGCACGACGTCGCGGACATAGGCGGTATAGGCGCCCTGCTCCTGCAGCTGGCGCGCCACGCTGTGGCAAGGCGCGCCCACCAGCGCACGATCCTGGTAGGCGACGCCAAGCGTATCGGCAAGCGCAAACTCAAGGTTGTCGCGCACCGCCGAGGACACTCCCGCCACGCGTTCGCGGGCATCGTGCGTGGCCAGCAGCGCGATCAGCCATAGCGCCAGGCAGGCGCCCAGCAATGCCGCCAGCAAAGCGGCCCGGCGTCCTGCCGACTGGCCAGGTTCGCCCCACAGCCAGCGCCTCATGTTGCCGCCGGCAGGCTGAGAGTGACAACGGTGCCCTTGCCCAGTTCGCTGCTCAGCGTGATCTGACCCTGATGCACGGCCACGATTTCCCGCACGATCGCCAGGCCGAGGCCGTTCCCCGTTGTATTTCCCTGCCGGTTGGCCCGGTAAAAATTGTCGAACGCCAATCCGGCTTCTTCCTTCGTCATGCCGATACCTCGATCCTCGACCCGAACCGACACCTTGTCCTGCCCTTGCGCCAGCGGTGCGACGGTGACAGTGACTTCTTCTTTGCCGTCAGAATACTTCAGCGCGTTCTCAATGAGGTTACGCACCGCCTGCGTCAATTGCGCGCGGTCCGCCAGTACATGAAGCGGCGCGCTGGCAGCGATCACATGCACCCTGCCCTGCCCGGCGAACTCGGCCGCCACAGTCTCGCGCACAAGCGCCGCCACCTCCACGCGCTCGCGCTCCAGCAAGCCTCTGCTGCGGGCTTCGATGCGGGCCAGGTCGAGCAGGTCGGACAGCAGGGCATTGAGCTGCCTGGCCCGGGCATGGATGGCATGGTAGATGCCGCCGCGCCGATCCGGCGCCACGACACCGGCGCTCAGCAGCTCGGCGTAGCCGGCGATGCCCGCCACCGGCCCCTTGAGTTCGTGCGCCGCCGCCGAGACGAAATGAGATTTCATGCGGTCGTGGCGTAGTTGCGACGTGACGTCGCGCAGCACCAGCACCAGGCCCCCACCGCTGGCGGCATGCACGATGCGCACCTCGTAGGCGGGCGACACCGCCATGTCGAACTCGACAATGCCTGCGAACTCGCCGCCTGGATGGGCCCGGTCCAGTTCAGCCAGGAGTTGTTCGGCATGGCATGCCTGCCCCGCCGGCCGCCGGCCCCGGTAAAGCCAGTGGACGAACTCGCGCTGTGTGGCGCCGCGCAGCTGCGGCAACGACACCCCAAGCAGTTCGCATAGCGCGGTATTGGTCTCGTCGATCACGCGATCGCGGCCAAAGACGGCCACCCCGTCCGGCATGGCCAGGAACAGACCGCGCAGGTGTTGCTTCTTCTCGGCCAGGATGTCGCGTACCACGCTCTCTCGATCGGCCAGCATCGCAAGCTCGTGCAGCGCGGAGAACTGCCTGACCTGGAAGAACATCACGAGTAAGGTGACCACGGCGGCGATCACGATCACCAGGCGCAAACGGTGGTGATAGCTGGCCAGCGCAACCTCGCTGCTCATGCCCACCAGCACCGCCAGGTTGCGGCCTGGCAGGCGCTGGATGGCGTAGATGCGCTGGCTGTCAGCGCGCCCGCCGGCGTCCGTGACGAGGCCGCCGCGCGCACCGGCCAACGCCCGGCGCAAGTCGGACCCGGGCATCAGGATCTGACCAGGCTGGCGACTGTCCTCGCTCCAGCGCGCGCGCACCACGAAGTCGTCGGTGCCCGCCAGCAGCACGACGCCGGATGGCCCCAGCGCCGCCCGCGAGAAAACCTCGGACAAGTAGCCCGGATCGAGCGATATCACTACCGCGCCGGCGAAGTGGCCGGTCATCGGGGCTACGATGCCCCTGGATAGTGGCACGGACCAGCGCCCGGTGACGCGTCCCACCAGGGGCGCGCCGACGTATAGCGCCGGCAGCGCGCGTTTCTCATGCACACGAAAATACTGGCGGTCGCTCAGGTCCAGCGGTTCGAAGCTGGCGTTGCTGGACGAACGCAGCCCGCCCTCGCGGTCAAGCACGGACACTTCCAGGAAGGGTCTGGTGGAGAAATAGCCGCTGCGCATCCATTGCGCCAGCGGCAGCACGGGCCCGCGCTCAACCACCACGCCACCGACCAGCGATGCGATCTGGTCGGCTTCGGCCAGCGTGCGTTCGGCATGTTCGCCAAGCAGCCCGGCCATGCGCGCCAGAGTGGCATGAACGTGCCGCAACTCGGCCGCGCGATCCCACAGCGCCCAGCCAGACAGCGCGCCCCAGATGCCGATCAGGATAACAAGGCTTGACCAGAACGGACTCCCCACGGAGCGATGCGCGCCTGCCAATGCCCGTCGGTAGATTTCCAGCCTCATGGGAAAGCTACCAGAAAACGAATATATTGTTCATCACAGCCGTGAATCGCAGCCTTCCATCTAGTCCGCTGTCCGCGCGTGCGGCCGGCGCCCCCGGCGCCGCTGCCCCGATGGCAGCCTGCCCGCGGCGAAGCTCCACAGTATGATCTATTCGGCTGCGCCAGTCCGCACGTCCTGGCCTATCGTCGCGGTACACCACGCGCTGCCGGCCAGTTGCATCACGCGGCATTCCCTTCGACAGATCAGCGATGCTTTATCATAATTGCGTGTTTTCCTGGCATTAAGTTGCGCTTTGGCAGCTTTACGAAGAATAATGAAAACAATACGATGCGTAACGCCCCGACTGTTCCGGGCGCGCCGCGGCAGTTGACAAGACTCTATGACCGATCTGCGTTTCTATTCCACCAAGACCGCCGCCGAAATGCTTGGCGTGTCCTTGCGCACGGTCCAGCTCTGGGTCGAGAACGGCCGGTTACCCGCGTGGAAGACCGACGGCGGGCATCGCAGGATCCCGGCCGACGCCGTCGACCGCATGGTGGCCGACCAGCGCAACCAGACGGCGGCACCCACGGCGGCTGCCGCAAGACCATTTCGCGTGCTGCTGGTGGAAGATGACGAACACCTGCTGCAGATTTACCGCATGGCGCTGGAAACCCTCAGTCCGCCGGTCGAGATACTCGACGCCACCAACGGCTACGATGGCCTGTTGCTCATCGGCAGCAGCAAACCCGACCTGGTCGTCCTGGATCTGATCATGCCCGGCATCGATGGCTTCCGCCTGTGCCGGACCATCGACGCGCAGCAGGAATTTGCCGCGACCCGGATCGTCGTGGTGACGTCTCTCGACAAGCACGCTATCGCGGACCGCGGCGGCATACCCGCGCACATCCGCGTTTTCTCCAAGCCGATCCCGATGTCGGTACTGCAGTCGCTGGTCATGACGTTGCAGGTCAGCCCCGGCGCGACAGCTTAGGATAGGCGATGGCGGGCTTCAGCCCCGGCATTGTATATCATTTTTTTCACAAAATTTTATGGGGCAGGTTTCACATTTACGCATTCCGCGCCCCGCGAAAACCGTACCGGCAAGCCGCATCGCCCCCGTCCAGGAGTTCCCCAATGTCTATCCACGAGCAATATCTGCGCGAAGCGGTACGCCTTGCCCAGGCCAATCGCGCGCGCGGCGGCAGGCCGTTCGGCGCGGTACTCGCGATGGATGGCGAACTGGTTGCGACAGGCGTCAACGACATCGTGCACAGCTTCGACCCCACCACCCACGCCGAGATGGAGGCCATCCGTGCTGCCTGCCGCAAACTTGGGCGGCCGAACCTGAAGGGTGCGGTGATCTACGCCAGCGGCCATCCTTGCCCGATGTGCCTGGCCGCGCTGACCATGACGGGTGTGGAGGCGGTCTACTACGCGTTCGACAACGCCGACGCGGCCCCTTACGGACTCTCCAGCGAAGCCGTGTACCAGGCGCTGCGGCTACCGTTGACGCCGCCGCCACTGCCGCTCACCCGCCTGCCGGCGGGCATGACGGCGGCCGAACTCTATGGCGCGTAAGGCGGCAACGCGCGGGCATCACCCCGGCCATCACGCAGCGCGAAATCAAAGCGTACCCGTTTCTGCGCGAGTGCCCGGACCCTGCCGCGTACCCGTTTCTGCGTGGATTTTGCGCGCCCTGGAGGCTGAGCGTACCCGTTTCTGCGTGACATTTACCGTGGCCCGGAACCCGGGCGTACCCGTTTCTGCGTGATGGAATCCAGGGCGGCAATCCGGCCCGCAAACCCGCGCGGCAGCGCGCGGGACGAGCGGTGCCGGACTTCCCCGGAGGATCCTCAGTAGGTCTTGTAGGGCAGGAATTTCCCCGACATTTCAATGCGCACGCGGTCGCCGTTGGGGTCGGCCTCGCGTTGCAGGTCCATGCGGAAATCGATGGCGCTCATGATGCCGTCGCCGAACTCTTCGTGGATCAGTGCCTTGAAGGTGCTGCCATAAATGCTGACCAGTTCGTAGAAGCGGTAGATCAGCGGATCGGTCGGCACCGGGGTCGGCAGCGAACCCTTGTAAGGCACTGTGCGCAGCCACGGTTCGGCCTCCGGCGGCAAGCCGAAGATCTCCATAACGGCCCGCGCGCCTGCCGCGTCGAAGGCCATCTGGCCCAGGCAGGCGGCAGTCGTCCACTCTTTGCTCTTGCCGACCTTCCCGGCTACGTCGGCCCACCGGATGCCCTTGGTGACCTTGGCTTCGATGATCAGGTCGGTTACGTCGCTACGGTTCATTTGCTGTCCTTTCGGTTGAATGTGTCGGGTGTCGCTGGCACGGACGCTTCCCGCTGCGCAAAGTCAGGGAAGCCCGTCCGGACCGGTACAGGCGGCGGCGCGCGCGCTGTCGTATCGCGCCAGCGCGGAGAACGAGGTGGCGCCCGGCACAAAGGCCTGCAGCGCCAGCACAACAAGGACAATCGGCATCATCACGCCTCCGGCGCTTTCGTGCGCACGACCTCGAAACCCGGTGCGGCCGCGCGCGAATCCGCGTCACCGTGCGCACCCCCGATGCAAAAACCGCAGGCAATGTGGCGATCGCAGCGTCATGCCGGAAGCGGACCAGCATGGGGACTCTCCCGCCCCCGGCGCAAGGTTCGTGCCACTGCGCAAGATGGTGCGCACGGCCGCTTGCGCCGTGCACCGCTCCGTCCCCGGCACTATCGGGCGCGCACTGCCACAGGGAATATCGGCGTGGATATGCACCCGCGGCCAGCCGCCGCGCCCCCATGCGGTGCAGTGCCGGGCACGGCCTCCCACCGCGCGCGCCGCGGTCTACGTGGCACAGCCATTGCTTGCATACAAGACCGCATACAAGCAAGAGCGCAACATGCCGCGCGCGTGGATGCATCGCCTTTCACGGCAATCTCCGTGCCGCATGGACTTCGGATCCCAGCCTCCGCGCGCCTCTTCAGTCCCCGGCCTGGGAACGGCGAAACCCTGGAGAAATGCCATGACCAAGCTTTGCGACGAGACGCTGGCGCATTACGCCCGCAGTGCGCTCAGGCTGCACGGCCTGGACCTGCCGGCAGACGCCGAGGCCCGCGTGATCGAACAGTTCCTGCGCGTCGCCGCGGTGGCCGGGCCGATGCTGGCGCGCCCGTTCGATGCGCATGACGCGCCGGCCCCGGTATACAGACCATGAGCGTCCATGATTCCCGCTTCGAGTCCGCGCTGACGATTCGCAGCGACATCGATACCAGCGCGCGCAGCGCACTGGATGTGGCCGTCGCCACGCTCGCGCGCATCGAGGCCTGCAATCCGCTGCTGCATGCCTTCACGGCCGTCACGCGCGAACGCGCGCTGGCCGAAGCGCGCCGCATCGACACGATGCGTGCCCGGGGCACGCGGCTGCCGCCGCTGGCGGGCGTGCCCTACGCCGTGAAAAACCTGTTCGATGTGGCGAACGTCACCACGCTGGCGGGCTCGCGCGTGCTGGCGGGCAGCGCTCCCGCACGGCATGACGCGGCGCTGGTGGCCCGCATGCGCGAGGCAGGCGCGGTGCTGGTGGGCACGCTCAACATGGATGAATTCGCCTACGGCTTCACCACCGAGAACGCGCATCGCGGCACCTGCCGCAATCCGCACGATCTCGCCCGCGTGGCGGGCGGCTCCTCGGGCGGCAGCGCGGCCGCGGTTGCCGCGGGCCTGGTGCCGCTGTCGCTCGGCTCGGACACCAATGGCTCGATCCGCGTGCCGGCCGCGCTCACCGGCATCTTCGGCCTGAAGCCCACCTATGGACGGCTGTCGCGGCGCGGTAGCTACCCCTTCGTGCACAGCCTGGACCACGTCGGTCCCTTTGCGCGCTCGGTGGCGGACCTGGCTGCGGCCTACGATGTGCTGCAGTATGCCGACAGCCGCGACCCCGCCTGCGCGCGCCGTCCCATCGAAGCCGTGAGCGGGCAGGCGCCGCTGCGCGTGCGCGCCGCGCGCCTTGACGGCTACTTCGATGACATGGCCGGTCCCGCCGCCCGTGCCGCCGCACGGCGCGTGGCCGAGGCGCTTGCGACAGCGGATGTCGTCAGCCTGCCTGGCGCTGCGGCCGCACGCGCGGCGGCCTTCATCATCACCGGCACCGAGGGCGGGCACCTGCACCGCGAGCACCTCAGGCACAGGTACGCAGAGATGGAGCCGCTCTCGCGCGACCGGCTGGCGGCCGGGCTGGTCCTGCCGGCTGCGTGGTACGTGCGCGCGCAGCAGGTTCGCGCAGCGTTCCGCCAGGAGATGCTCGGCGTCGTCGCGCGCACTGACCTGCTGATCGCGCCGGCCACGCCGGTGGCGGCACCGCTGGCCGGGCAGGAGAGCATCGAAATCAATGGCCAGGTGCTTCCCGCGCGCGCCTGCCTTGGGCTACTCACGCAGCCCGTCTCCTGCGTCGGGCTGCCGGTGCTCACGGTGCCGCTGGCGGGACCGGATGGCCTGCCACTCGGCGTGCAACTGATTGCGCCGCCATGGCGGGAAGACCTTGCCTTCGCCGCTGCCCATGCGCTCGAAGCCATGGGCGTCGCGGCCTGCCCGCGGCCGTCGGCGTTGCTGGCGCTGGCTGCCGCATGAGCAGCGTGGAAATCCGCGCGTCCTCGCGCGCCGAAGCCGTCTATGCGCAGTTGCGCGACGATATCTTCGAGTTCCGCATGCTGCCCGGCGACCGTTTCACCGAAGGCGAGATCGCCTTGCGGCTCGGCGTGTCCCGCACGCCCGTGCGCGAGGCACTGCAGCGGCTGCAATCCGAGGCGCTGGTGCAGGTGTATTTCCGCAGCGGCTGGGAAGTGGTGCCGCTGGACTTCACGCGCTTTGACGAACTGTACGAGCTGCGCAAGCTGATCGAGGTCAACGCCGTGCGCATGCTGTGCACGCACGCCACGCCGGCGGTGGATCGCGGCGCGCTGGCGCGGCTCGCGCAGTTCTGGCGCGCGCCGCAAGAAGAGCGTCTGGAAGACGGCCGCCTGATGGCGCAGCAGGATGAAGCCTTCCATGCCGCGCTGGTCGCCGCGGCCGGCAACCGCGAGATCGCCACGGTGCACCGGCAGCTGACAGAGCGCATCCGTATCATCCGCCGGCTCGATTTCACCTGCGCCGCGCGCGTGACCGCCACCTATGACGAGCACGCCGCCATCCTGGGCGAGATCCAGCACCAGCGCGCGGAGCGGGCCGTGCTGCTGCTGTCCGGCCATATCGAGGAAAGCCGCGCCGAAGTGCGCAAGATCACGCTGCACCGCTTGCAGACGATACGCACCGGCGGCGGTAGCCCGCATCCATAGCGCAAGCCATCACGGGCACCCGGCGAAGCCCGCCTCCCTCAAAGCGTACCCATTTCTGCGTGGGTCCGGAGACCACCGCAGCACGCCGGCCGCCCCGTGGCCAAGAGAGTCGACTGCGACCTGAGACGGCTCCCCCGCTCAGGCTGAACGCCAGGGTTCCGCCGCAAAGACGCCACCGCGCGGGCAAAATCTTTGCGCGAGTTATTTCCGATGTAACGCCACATTACGGGACCGGCCACGGTCCCGTTTAATTTTCAGCCTGCGACGGGCCGCTCGGCAAAATCCGCGCAACCAATGCAGGCAAGGGCTGGCGGGCGCGTGCAAGGGCAGCCGAAGGCATGCGGCGCAGGATGCGGCGCCTTGCGCAAGTGTGAGCAAGCCTTACAAGTGCAAGCACAACGGCGCCGGCCCGATGGCTACAGTGAGGCCATGTTCAACGCGAAGCCGGTTACGGAGTCCCCGACATGAAACGCGCCATCGCCCTGGTTGTCTTGCTCTCATCCGCAGCGGCCCTGCTGTCCGCCTGCATCGTGGTGCCGCCGCGCGGCGGCCCGCCGCCGTACCGCTACCACGACCGCTATTAAGCGGCCCCCGGTAACCCACACGAAAGCGCCGACCGTACCCAATGCATCGTTCGCATCCCTGGAGCTGAATCTTGAAACGCCAACTGCTGCTCGCCCTCACCACCCTCGCCGCCGGCGCCGCGCTTGGCCTGATCTCGCCGGCCCAGGCCCAGGCATATCCGTCGGGCTATCACGGCGGCCCGTACATGCACCCGGCCCCGCCGCCTCCGCGCTATGAGCCACGTCCGGCCGCTCGCCCCGGCCAGGCCTGGGTCCCGGGGCACTGGACGGCCAACGGCGGCCGCTATGACTGGCGCGGCGGCTACTGGCAGCACGCGCGGCCGGGCCAGCGCTATGTGCCCGAGCGCTGGGTGCAAAGCCCGCGCGGCGGCTGGGTGATGCGCCCCGGCTACTGGGTACGCTAACGCGGATCCCGCGCCATCGCGAAATCGTCCCCGCCTCGGCGGGGACGATTTCATTTCAGGGCGCGCGGTCTGCGCGCCCGCCCGGCCGCCGCATGCGCCAGCCCCCGCCGCCAAGTGTGTGCTAGGGAACAGTCCCTCCCGGGACCGGGCATTACAGTCACCTCACTACCCGTCACTCGGCTCGCCGCGAGGGCGAGCCAGGCCTCGTGCCGTGTGAAGGAGACGTGCCATGCCAGACGACATGCAGATCGTACCGCTCATCCTTTGCGGCGGCACGGGCGCTGCGGCACGCCGCGATGCGTTCGGCAAGCTGGCAGCCTTCCAGGCCCGCCACCATCATGCGTGAAGCCGACACCATAGTGCCGCCGGACGCACCACCATCGCCGCCGCCGCGGCGGCCACGCGTTTTCGTGGCGGGACATCGTGGCATGGCCGGCTCGGCCATCGTGCGCGCGCTCGACGCGCGCGGACAGGCGGAGACGATCACGCGCAGCCACGCCGAACTCGACCTGGCCGACCAGCACCAGGTACGCCACTTCTTTGCCACGGAAGCCGTCGACACCGTCTACCTGGCCGCCGCCCGCGTCGGCGGCATCCACGCCAACAACACCTATCCCGCCGAGTTCATCCATCAGAACCTGATGATCGCGGCCAACGTCGTGCACGAAGCGTGGCGCGCTGGCGTACAGCGCCTGTTGTTCCTCGGTTCGAGTTGCATCTATCCGAAGCTCGCACCCCAGCCCATCGGGGAAGCGGCGCTGCTGACGGGCCCGCTTGAGCCCGCCAACGCGCCCTACGCCCTGGCCAAGATCACCGGCATCGCGCTGTGCGAGAGCTACAACCGCCAGTACGGCACCGACTACCGCAGCGTGATGCCGACCAATCTCTACGGTCCCGGCGACAACTACCACCTCGATAACAGCCACGTGATACCCGCGCTGCTGCGGCGTTTCCACGAAGCCGGCATGGCGCACGCGCAGCAGGCGCCTGTGTGGGGCAGCGGAGCGCCGCTGCGTGAGTTTCTCTACGCCGACGACCTGGCCGCGGCGTGCCTGCATGTGATGGAATTATCGGAGGACACCTACCGGAAAACCGCGCCGGCCGGCTTCCTGAACGTAGGCAGCGGCGAGGAAGTCAGCATCCGGGAGTTGGCGGGACTAGTGGCACAGACGGTGAGCTTTCGCGGCGAGGTCGTCTTTGACAGCGGCAAGCCAGACGGCACCCCGCGCAAGCGGCTCGACTGCACGGCGCTCACGACGACAGGCTGGCAGCCAGCCGTGTCGCTGCGCGACGGCCTCCGGCTGGCCTACCTCGATGCATTGCAAAGCGGCACGCTGGCCCACGGCACGGCACCGGCGCAACCTGGGGAGGCCTGACATGAAGCCACTGCTTCGCCATTTCGCAAAACGTGACCGGTCCCCGCTCGCCGCGGCGGACGGCCCGACAGCAAGCACTGGCACGCTATGGCCGGGCCAGGTGGTCTTTCCCACCGGCAGCGCGGATGCCGGAGCCTGGCAGCGGCGCCTGCAACTGGTGCGTGCCATCACACTCAGTCCCGGCGCGCTGGTGGTACTGGCCGGTCAGAGCCGGCTGGACAACTGGGCCATGTTGCTGGCCAGCATGGTACTGGGACGGCGGCGCGCTGCCTTCTTCCACGGCGCTGCCTTTGCCAGCATGCCCGGCCGTTTCGGCGCGCTGGCCGACGCGGTGCTGCTGCGCCATTGCCATGGCGTCTTCGTCGGCAGCGAGCGCGGGTGCGCGCGCGCCATCGCCGCCGATGTGCCGCCGCGCAGGATCTTCGCCTGCCGCCCGCCCGCGGTACTGCCGGACCGGTTCGATGCCGGCACCGCGCTGCGCGAGCGCATCGAGCATGCGCCAGCGCCACATGCGCCAAATTTCCTGCACATCGGCACGCTCACGCACGCACCGGCCCTGCTGCTGCTGCTACGCGCCTTCGCCGCCGCGCGACAAACGTGGCCGGCCGCCACGCTGTCGCTGGTCGGCACCGGCCCGGGCTACGGGCGGCTGCGCGCCACGGCCAACGCGCTCGGGCTGGGCTCGTCGGTACGCTTCCTGGGCACGATGGCGCAACCGGATTTCGCGACTGAATATCGCAAGGCGAGCTGCCTGGTACTGCCCGATGCGGCCCAGCGCTGGCATCCGCTGGTGCGCGAAGCATTGAGCTACGGCTGCCCGGTGGTGGTCAGCGTCAACAACGACGATGCCGGCGAACTGGTCCGCGATGGCGTTACCGGCCTGTACTTCAAGGCCGGCGATACCGCCGCGCTGGCGGGAAGCCTTGCGCAAGTGCCCAGGCAATTCGGCGATGCCGCCGCTACCGCCGCCCGTTGCCAGGCGATCGCGCTGGAAGACACCCCCGCATCGGCGGGCAGGGCCATCGCCGCCGGCTGCATGCGGATCATGGCTGCCAAGGAATAAGTGCGCACCGAACCCGAGCACCGAGGCAACCCGATACCATGAAGATACTGCTGTACTGCCTCAACTACGCGCCGGAACTGACCGGCATCGGCAAGTACACCTGCGAGCAGGCCGAATGGCTGGCCGCACGCGGGCATGAAGTGCGCGTCGTCACCGCGCCGCCGTACTATCCGGCCTGGCGCGTCGGAGAGGGTTATCGCGCCTGGCAGTACCGCCGCGAGCAACGCGGCCCGGTGGAGGTGTTTCGCGCGCCGGTCTGGGTGCCGCGGCGGCCCGGCGGGATCGCGCGGCTGCTGCACCTGGCGAGCTTTGCCTTGTCCAGCCTGCCCAGCGTGATGTGGCAGTTACGCTGGCGCCCGGACGTGCTGTTTGTGGTGGAACCACCCCTGATGTGCGCGCCGGGCGCGTTGCTCTTCGCACGCTTGAGCGGCTGCAAGACCTGGTTGCATGTGCAGGACTACGAAGTGGACGCGGCCTTCGCGCTGGGGCTGCTGCGCCGGCCCTGGCTGCGCCGCCTGGCACTGCGCGTGGAGCATCAACTGATGTCGCGCTTCGACCGGGTCTCGTCGATCTCGCAGGCCATGGTCTCGCTGGCGCGCGGCAAGGGCACGCAAGCAGTGCGTACGGCACTGCTGCCCAACTGGATCAACCTGCAGGAAATCGGCGCTGGCAACGCCGCGATGGCCCGGCGTGCGCTGCAAATCCCTGGCGAGGCCGTAGTGGCACTGTATTCCGGCAACATGGGGGCCAAGCAGGGCCTGGGCGTCATGGCCGAAGCGGCACGCCTGCTGGCGGGCCACAAGCGGTTGCTCTTCATCTTCTGCGGCGACGGTGCCGGGCGGGCAGGGCTCGAAGCCGCCTGCGCGGGACTGCCACGGGTGCGCTTCCTGCCCTTGCAACCGGCCGCCATGTTCGCTTCGCTGCTGGCCGCCGCCGATATCCACCTGCTGCCGCAGCGCGCCGGCGCCGCCGATCTGGTCATGCCGTCGAAGCTGACCGGCATGTTGGCGAGCGCTCGCCCGGTCGTCGCCACTGCGGAGCCGGAAACCGAACTTGGCCGCGCGGTCGCCCAATGCGGCGTGCTGGTGCCACCCGGCGACGCCGCCGCGCTCGCCGACGCCATCGACTCGCTGGCCGCGCAACCCGCTTTGCGCGCGCATCTGGGTGGCGCCGGCCGCCGCTGGGCCGAGCAGCACCTGGATCGCGACATGGTGCTGGGTGAACTGGAGCGCGCACTGTTCGCGCTGGTCAGCCACGACCCCGCGGGCGCGGCCAAGGCGATCGGGCCGGGCGGAGAATAGCGCGCCGCTCCGCAGTCCGCAGCCCTCCACGGAAAGTGACCTGCCGGCACGCCGGGACAAGTGCGTGTCCGTACGGCTCGGCGGCGCCGCGCTTCACCTCGCCACGCCACGCCGGGCCGGGTCACCGGGGCCTCCGAACCACATTTGCCAGACCAGCCCCGGGCGTTCACCCCTGGAAGTCGGTAGCAATTCCGCCGGCCAGCCATCGGACCACCGCAACTCGTCCAGAGGTGGGAAGCCGGGCTCATCCTTTTGCATTAGTCCTAATTGGCCATCCTCCCAGCCATCGGCGCAAGGGCCCGAAAAATGCGCCCGCAAGCCAAGTTTCAATAGTGGTGCAAAGTGGTATCAGGCGATATTCAACCAACCCCCGAAAGGGTGAAACAAAGTCGAAAATAAACCTCTCCGCGAGAGTATTCGTTTCACCGCTGAAACTTTCACAAAACGATTTGTTTCACCTCTGAAACTCGGCCCGGAGCTATTTGAATGGCGCTTGGATAACACCGCCAAGCCAGTGCCATCAACGATTTCCGTATTGTAAAAATTCCCTCAATCATCCTTTTGACAGGCTGAGAAAGGAGCGCTTGCATTCCCTCCAACCAGCCCATAAGATGATTTTAAGCCTGTTATGGGGCGAGATTTCTCGGGGTAGGGTTCGGGTCCTTCTTCTGGCTGCGCTGACGTAGTTCCACCCAAAACGGAGCACATTGCAGCACGGAAGCACGGGGTTACAGCGTACTTTGCAGGCGCCGCCAACATGCGCCATGCAGGCTGGCATTCCGTAACGCAAAAGCGTCCCGCACTCCCTGCTCCGATTAACGGGGAGTCATAAAAGCATGAACGCGTTGCTGATAGAGGAGCATCCTTTGCTCAGTCTCGGGCTGTTTCAAATGCTCGAGAACATCCACGGTACCGGGCACGTCGTCAACCTCTCGCCCACTGACATCGCCCACCTTGATGGTAGTCATCGCAACGCCGACCTGATGGTGTTCGGCATGCCCGCCGATACCGTTTCCGGCTGGCAGCAACTGGACCGCGTACGCGAACTGATCGCGCCCAAGCGCATCCTGGTGCTGGCCGACGCACTCCCGCTGTGGGTACCTTCCGCCGACAGTGCGCGCAATATCTGCGGCTGCCTGCCCAAGTCGGCAGCGTTGCCGGTAATCGAAGCCGCCATCCGGATGGCGGTCTCGGGTAGCCATGGCCTGCTGCTCGCAACCGAGCCGGGCGTGGGAGCGGCCCCTGCCGCATCGCGCTCAGCCCTGCCGGCAACGGCTTCGCTCGCATCGGCAGCGCCCTTGCCGCTGGCTGTCGCCGTGCAGGCCGATCCGCACGCGGTCGCCGCATGCGCCGCGACACCGCGCTCGGCACTGCGCAGCGCGCTGGCCAGCGCGCAATCGCTGTCGTCCCGCACCGACGACGCGGAGCCCAGTTACGACGAAGCGGAAATGCTCAAGATCACGCCACGCCAGTATGAGGTACTGGTACTGCTCGCACGCGGCCATCCGATCAAGACGGTCAGCCGCATGCTCAATATCTCGGTGGCGACAGTCAAGAGCCACGCCTGCACGCTGTACCAGCGGCTCAAGGTCCGCAACAAGGGCGAGGCCGTCTACGCCGCCCTGCAGCGCGGCGCGACGCTGGACTGGGTCAGTGGCGACGAGCGCGTGACCACCATGGCGTCGGCAAGCACCCGGCGCAGCGAGGCGCACAGTGCCGGCAGCGCCGCGCTCTGACGACGCCAATGGTACGGCGGCCGCGCCGGCCGTCGCGGCGCCCGGCGCCGCGACGGCGGAGACAGCACGCCGCCTCTGAGAACCGCTCGGCGAGGAAATCGGCAAACGCAACCTGTCCATGGCAAACCTGCACCGGCCATGGCGCGTGCGTTGCCGCGAATCGATCGGCCCGCCAAGTACCTGCCATGGAGGGCATCATGCCAGCCAGCACATCCGTGCCGAGCTTCTCGCTCTGCATCTGCACCCGCAATCATCCCGCCGGTCTGCGTCGCGCGCTGCATTCCGCGTTTGCATCGTCGGTGCCGCCGCACCAGTTGCTGGTATCCGACGACAGCACGAACTATGACACGCGCCAGATGATGCGCGCCGAGTTTCCCGCGGTGAGATACCTGGAAGGGCCGCGGCGCGGGAATGCCGCCAACCGCAATCGCATGCTCCCGGTCATCACGGGCTCCCACGTGCTGTTCATGGACGACGAGACGGTGCTTTGCCAGACGTTCCTGCAGCAGGTGGCCGAACGGATCGCGGATGACAATGTCTATCGCCGCGTCGGCACCGGCGGCGCCACACCACTGATCGTCACCGGCCCCAGCCTGAGCGACGGGCAGAAGTGCAAGCCGAAGAAGAGTTCGTTCCTGGGGTACCCGTCGCTGAACTACTGCCACGGCGAGCGCCTTTGCTCGGTGGTGCTGCACAGCACGGTGTTTCCATCCGAACTGTTCCGGCACGTCGCATTCGACGAGAGGCTGGCCGGTGGCTATGACGTGATCGACCTGGCCAGCCATGTCGTGCTCGACGGCGGGTGCCGTATCGAGTGGCTCCCGAGCGCCGCCAACCAGCATATCCCCGGCGCCGAACCCCTCGACGCCGGCCATCTGGCCGAAGCCTCCCGCATCTATGCGACGCTCCACCGCTACAGCCACTACCAGCACCGCCGGGTAAAAGCCGGGATCTTCCTGCTGCTGGCACTGGCGCACAGTCTGGCATCCAACCTGCATCGATCCGGATTGCGTGGAGCGACCGCGTTTTGCGCCACAGCCCGGTCGTTGTGGGCCCATCTGCGCAGTCCCGCCCGCGCTGGTATTGCCACCACATCGGGCGACATCGGCGCAAACCTGACGCAAGGCTGAGGCCGCTGGCCGCTGCGGCCCTTGCGTACCCGTTTCTGCGCACGCCGCAGCATGCAGTTCCCGTACCGGCCAAATGCGGCACCGCACTATGTGTGCTAGCAAACGGTTATCCGTGCACACCGGCAGTACAGTCCAAAAACCGGCCCTTGTCCGCATTGCACGCGGAGCGGCAGGTCGCCCTGGCATCGTGCCGCGATCCGGCTCGCCGCCCGGCGCGCTTTGGGTTGCCTGGCAAGAATCACACTCATCGGACATCGGAACGCTATGGGCGCAAACGAAGTGGAACCTCTCGGTCATGTGGCAGCAAGCAGCCAGGACATAGCACAGGGCTCGCCACGGGATGCGCGCCGGCGGCGCGCGCTGATTACCGGTATCACCGGCCAGGATGGCTCGTATCTGTGCGAATTCCTGCTCAACAAGGGTTACGAAGTGCACGGCATCAAGCGGCGCAGTTCGCTGTTCAACACCGACCGCATCGATCACCTCTATGAGCATCCGCAGGCAGAAGACCGCCGTCTGGTACTGCATCACGGCGATATGACCGACACGGCCAGCCTGGTCCGCGTGGTGCAGCAGTCGCAACCGGACGAGATCTATAACCTGGCGGCGCAAAGCCATGTGCAGGTCTCGTTCGAGGAACCGGAGTACACCGCCAACACGGACGCGCTTGGCACGCTGCGTCTGCTCGAAGCCGTTCGGATCCTGGGGCTGGAAAAACAGACTCGCTTCTACCAGGCGTCCACCTCCGAACTCTACGGCCTGGTGCAGGAGATTCCGCAGAAGGAGACCACGCCCTTCTATCCACGCAGCCCCTACGCGGCGGCCAAGCTGTACGCCTACTGGATCACCGTCAACTATCGCGAGGCGTATGGCATGTATGCCTGCAACGGCATCCTGTTCAATCATGAGAGCCCGGTACGCGGAGAAACCTTCGTGACCCGCAAGATCACGCGCGCGATCGCCCGCATTGCGCTCGGCCTGCAGGACACGCTGTACCTGGGGAATCTCTCGGCGCTTCGTGACTGGGGCCACGCGCGCGACTATGTGGAAATGCAGTGGCTGATGCTGCAGCAAGCCGTGGCGGAGGACTTTGTGATTGCCAGCGGCGAGCAGCATAGCGTACGCGAATTCGTCGAGCGCTCCGCGGCCGGACTCGGCATTACCGTGCGTTTCGAAGGCGAAGGCGTAGACGAAGTCGGCGTGATCGCGCATGTCGACAAGAGCCGTCCGGAGCTGTCCTCGCATTGCAAGGCCGGAGACGTGATCGTCCGCGTGGACCCACGCTACTTCCGCCCGACGGAAGTGGAAACCCTTCTGGGCGACGCCACCCGCGCGCGCGAACGGCTGGGCTGGTCGCCGCGCATCGGCTTCGAAGAGCTGGTGCGCGAGATGACCGAGTCAGACTTCTCCGCGGCGCGCCGCGATGCCCTGGTCAGGATGGCCGGCTTCCGTGCCTACAATCATCATGAATAGGAACACACGGCGTATCTTCGTGGCGGGCCACCGCGGCATGGTGGGATCCGCCATCGTCCGGGCCCTGCGCGCTGCCGGCGAAACCGACATCGTCACCCGCTCCCACGCGGAACTCGACCTGACCGACCAGCAACAGGTGCGCGAGTTCTTTGCCACCGAAGGCATCGGGCAGGTCTACCTCGGCGCGGCACGGGTCGGCGGTATCCACGCCAACAACACCTACCCGGCGGAGTTCATCCAGCAAAACCTGATGATCGCGGCCAACGTCATTCACGAGGCCTGGCGCAGCCATGTCGAGCGTTTGCTGTTCCTCGGCTCGAGCTGCATCTACCCCAGGCTGGCCACCCAGCCGATCAGGGAGACCGAACTGATGACAGGCGCGCTGGAGCCCACCAACGCGCCTTACGCCATTGCCAAGATCGCCGGCATTGCCATGTGCGACAGCTATAACCGGCAATATGGCACCGACTATCGCTGCGTCATGCCCACCAACCTGTATGGCCCCGGCGACAACTACCATGCCGAAAACAGCCACGTGATACCGGGCTTGATCCGGCGGTTTCATGAGGCGCGGATCGCCGGCGCCGCCACGGTGGCAGTCTGGGGCAGCGGCACGCCAATGCGGGAGTTTCTCCACGCTGACGACCTGGCCGAAGGCTGCCGCCACGTGATGGCAATGTCCAGGGACGCCTATCAGGCCTGCGCCGCGCCCACGGGCATCCTCAATATCGGCAGCGGCGATGAACTCACGATCCGCGAACTCGCGATGGAGGTGGCCCGGGCGACCGGCTACCGCGGTGAAATCCGTTTTGACGCGACCAAGCCGGATGGCACGCCGCGCAAGCGGCTTGACTGGAATGCACTGGCGCAAACCGGATGGAATCCGCGCGTCGACCTGGCAACCGGCCTGCGCCTGGCCTACGAGGACGCGTTAGCCAGCGGCCTGCTGGGCGCCGCGCAGACCGAGGCAGTTCCCATAACGTAAGAGGCCAGCGGTGCGACCTGTTGCCAGGCGATGGCCCAAGGAGACCGACATGATGCAAGATCTGTCATCGTTCAAAATGCCAGAGGACTTCCGGGGACGCTCAGTGTTTATCGTACAGCTGTGGTGGATCGTCGAAGCGACGCTGTTCCGCCACTCGCTCCGCCGTGCCGACGGCTTCCGGCGATGGTTGCTAAGGCTCTTCGGCGCACGGGTGGGCAAGAAGGTCATCATCCGTTCCACCGTGCGCATCACCTATCCGTGGAAGATAACGATCGGCGACCATTCCTGGATCGGTGACGATGTGGAGCTCTATTCCCTGGGCGAGATCATCATCGGAAGCAACACCGTGATCTCTCAGCACAGCTACCTCTGCGGGGGCGACCACGACTACCGCTTGCCGGACTTCCCGATTCGCTCCCGCACGATCCGGGTGGAAGACGAGGCGTGGGTTGCCTGCCACGTGTACATCGCGCCCGGTGTCACCATCGGCCACGGAGCTGTCATCGGTGCCCGCAGCGCGGTGTTTGAAGACATGCCGGCAAAGATGGTCTGCGTGGGCAGCCCGTGCCGTCCGATCAAGCCACGACTGCCGGAACCGGTCCTGAAGTTCGTGGAAAACGCGGCTTAGCCCGCGCCTTTTGCCGTCATTCCCATGCGGTGCCGCGCGGCAGGCAATCTCGTTGCCGAGCCAATGGGATGCCGCGGCCAGCCGTCGTCGCCTGCGATCCGCATGGGCGGCCCCCCGGACGCGCGAACCGGTTCAATCCAATCCATCTGTGCGCTCCCACACAGTATCGGCAAGACATAGTTCTTGCCTGAAGAAATGCTGCACTGCTACATTCTTTACTGGCCGGGATAATTCCAGAGCCGCTACAAAAGCCAGCAAATCAATCGTCGCCTGACATTCCGCGATAGCCAAGCGCAAGCTTGCGCCGTTGCAACACAATGCCATGCCGACTCAGCTGATATTGGTCCGCAATGGCATCGGGGTGAACGGCGTAAGCCGCGAACCCAGACCGGGGATGCCGACTTTCATCTGTTTTCTCGGCAACCACAGGCAACCAGGCCTGTGGCGGACTTCCTTTGCGCGTATCTCGCCGTGGGACAGGTATCTGAAAATCGCAATTTTCATGGACTCGATCCCGACGATGAATACGCTATCCTCTCCGAATATCGCCCACCCGACGGACAGCAGCACACTGGCAAAAAGGGAGTCGTCCGAATTCAATTGGCCGCCAGGCCATCGCGATGACGAAGATGCTGGCACCGCCGTCAAACCCTATTTCGAGCAACTCCGCCCCTACCTCGCCGCCAACACCATGCTGCGCGGCACAATGATCCCCGCGGTGGATATTCCGCACGCAAGCGATGGCATGAAGGCGAACGCGCACTACTTCAGCCATCCCCGGTGGATGGAGGACTGGCTTGCCGCCGTACACCGCTACCCGGAACTGCGCGAGCGCTGGCATGCCGCCGTGGGTACGTTGGACGGGAAGGTGCTGATCGATATCGGTTGCGGTCCGGGGAATCTACTCGCCACGCTAGGAGGTCGGCCACGCATCGCAATTGGCGTCGATATCGCGCACGGAAGCCTTGTGCACGCTGCCAGGGTCGGCTACGTGCCGCTGCTGGCGGACGCGCACCATCTGCCGTTAAAGTCGGGGGTAGCGGATATCGTTGCCATCAATGGGTCGCTGCACCATTGCGATGACATGCCAACGGTACTCAGGGAGGCGGCACGCCTCGTGCGGCCCGGCGGCACGCTGATCATAGACCATGATCCCCAGCAGTCCGCCTGGGACTTTCGCGGCCTGGCATTGATCCTCTGGAACCTGCGCCTGCCAATCTACCGCTGGCTCAAGCGCGGGGGTCATTGCGCCGCGGACGATGAGCAGTCCTGGGCGCAGGCAACGGAGTTGCATCACAGGCCGGGCGACGGCATTTCCGAGCAACTACTCCACTCCACGCTGGAAGGCCTCCGGTTCCGCATTGACATCTATCCGCACAACCACTATGTGGGCAAGGAAAGCCTGGACGGTGTCATGGGCCGCCAGCCGCTGAAAATCAGGGTGGCGCAAAGACTATCCGGCATCGACCCCAAATCCCGAGCCGCTGCACTGAGCCTGCTCTGCGTGGCCAGGCGTGAGTTCGCAGACCGCGCCGCGCCGGGGTAAGGCGACGCGCCCGCCCGCCAAATGATGGCTGGTGTGTCCTGCCGAACATACGCCCTCCCACACCAAAGGCAACACTTGGGACCATTGCGAAGGCCAGGGGCGCGGCGCCCCGGGCGCTTCATCGGGAGAACGCCCGCAGGCCAGGGGACGCGGCGCGGTGCCTGCGGCCCGCCGGACAACATGCCGGCCTTGTCCCTCCCATGCGCGAGCAGGCTGCCCCGTGGTCTGCCTTGAAATACTGAGAGGAGCCAGCACATGCGTATCCCGCTCAACGCGGTGTGGGACATGGTAATGATCGGGCTGATCGTCTCGCTGGTCAGCATCTGCCACTCCATGTCGCACGTCAGCACGCCCACGTTGCTGGCTTCGTCGCTCATGCTGGCGGCCGTCATCGCCGCACACTGGGTGATGCATAACAATGAGCGGCTCCCGTCGATGGCGGACGCGGCGGTGCTGCTTTTCGAGTTGATGTTTCTGCTCCTTGCGCCGAATGTCCAACTGGCCTTGCTAGAGGAGAACCTTGTCAACACCTCGGTACTCAACGAGACGTACGCCGTCATCACGAACCTGCTTTGCATGACCTTCGTGCTGAGCTACCTGCTGGCCAGGCGTTACATCCTCGCCCGCACAAGGCGACGTTCCGTTCGTCCGCCGACTCGCCATCCCTCCACCCGGCTATCGGTGCGTCGAGCGCTTTTTCTGGTACCGGTTGGCCTTATTACCGTCTACCTGTCAACGCGGTCCATCGAACTGGTCACGCTGGGGACGTTCGAATCATCGCCCGCCTACCTCCTCGAGCAAAAGTTCTTCTGTTTCATCCCGGTGCCGATGTTGTTCATGATTGTCGCGGCAAAGCGAACCCGCTTTCTGAAGGAACCGGTCTGGATTCTTTTTTTCCTCTTCTTCCTCGCCTGTGTACTGGTGAACCTGAACCCCGCAATCGAGAAACGCAATACGCTCGGTCCGGTCTATCTGGGGCTGCTGTTCCTGCTGGTTCCCGGCCTGGCCCGCACGTCACGCGTCCAGATCACCGTGCTCCTGCTTCTGATGGGAGTGTTCTTCCCCTTGTCTTCGGCTTTCACGCACAATCAAGTGGAGTCCTGGGATCTCAAGGCGATACTCGATCCCGATCTCTACTTCTCCCACTTTGTGCAGTTGCACTATGATGCCTGGGCGAATCTCCATACCATGGTGGAACTCGTCGACCACCAGGGAATTCAATTGGGCAGGCAGCTGCTTGGCACGTTCCTGTTCTTTGTTCCGCACACCCTCTGGGAAACCAAGCCGCTGGCCACGGGCATCGTAATCGGACAGTACCTGTCAGCAAACTACCAGATGGATTTCGACAACTTGTCGGCACCTCTGGTCGCGGAAGCCTATGTCGACTTCTCCGTGTTTGGCATCGTCATCGCAGCGGTGGCGCTTGCATGGCTAACGCGTTTGCTTGATAAGTTCTGCTACTCGGATAATCCTCTGGCGCAGGCTGCGGGAGTCTATTTTTCCCTCTATCTGATCTTCCTGCTGCGCGGCGCGCTGATGGTCGCCGTCGCCTACGGCTCGGGCGCGGCGCTGGCCTTCGTTGCGGTAGACCGTGTGATGCGTTACCGCCAAAAGCGCGCGCAAGCGCGCATTGACTCGCTGCCGGCACACCCGGTCACATCCTGAGCAGCGTCGGTCTCGCTGATCGACTCCCGAACGCCGCCGTGGCCCCTGGACCGCGGCGGCGGCACCGCGCTACCGCCATCGCCAACGTCGAGCGGTGACTCGCCAAGCGAGTCCGTCCGGCGTCATGCCGCGGCTGGCGCGCGCCACTCCGCCGCCGTCGCCGATGCAGATGCTCGGCACGCGTTCCGCCCCGAAGCCGCGTCGAATCTGTGTGCTAGCAAACGGTGCCGACGGCATGGCAGCCGTACATTGGCGTCAAACCGCCATTCCGGAGTTGGCGCCACTCGCGTTGCAAGTGGATATCCGAGGCTGAGGGAACTGAGAGGCAGGGCAGGATGATCGACATCTATCACAACATGCTATGGCCCAAATACAAGGGCGCGGTCTTCAGCGAGGCGTTCTCGCATGCACGCCAGCTTGGCCGGAGCGTGCGCTTTTCTCACGTCGTACCGACTGACGGCGGTCGCACGGCAATGAGTAACGTCGACGCGAGCTATCACAAGTATCCGCATCGAGTGCTGTTCGACCTCCCCTATGAAGCGATTCCCCGCTGGAAGCTTTGCCTGCGGCTGGTGCAGGAGGTCTGGTGCTCGCCAGCCGACATCGTGGTGATGCCCGGCTATCACCTGATCGAGTACTGGGCCATGCTGCTTGCTTGCATGATGCGCAGAAAACGGCGCGCCGTCTTCTGCGACGCCACGGCCATGGATCAGCCTAGCAATCCGATCAAGCATCGCCTGAAGGTATTCTTCTTCCGACACTGCGACGGCGTATTCGTCTACGGACAGCGCGGCTACGCCTACGCCGTGTCGCTCGGGGCCGAGCCGTCGCGGGTATTCGACCGTTGCCAGGCGGCGGCCCTGCCACATGGCTACCGCCCGGAACACGCAGAGAAACGTCGCCTGGAACTGGCGCCATCGCCTTCGTCGCCCAGGTTCCTCTTTGTCGGACGAATCTCGGAAAAAAAGGGGGTCAAGGACCTGCTGCGCGCCTTTGCCCTGGTCCTGCGCGAGCATCCGCTCGCCACCCTGGTCCTGGCCGGCCCGTGTGATGACAGGCAATCGCTGGACCGCCTCGCCGGCGAACTCGGCGTGACAGCCGCAACGGAGTTTCCCGGCCCGATGGCCATCGACAAACTGGCCGCCGAGTATTGCCGTGCCACGTGCCTCGTGCTGCCAAGCCATAGCGAGGCGTGGGGCCTGGTGGTCAACGAGGCGTTGAGCTATGGCTGCCCCGCGGTGGTCAGCGATCATTGCGGCTGTATTCCGGAGCTGGTGCTGGAAGGAGAGACCGGCCTGACGTTTCCGGTTCACGACATCCAGGCACTTGCCGGCACCCTTGGGCGGGCGGTGCGGATCTTTAGCGATGTCGAAGCCACGGCCCGCAGGTGCCTGGAAGTCATTGGAGAGTTCACGCCGGCGGTGGCTGGACGCACCATCGTGGACGGGTGCATCACGATCCTTGAGGAGGCACGATGCTGAAGGTTGCCGCGCAACGCACCGGCCGGCTACGCCGCGTGGTGCCGCGGCCCGAGCAGGCGCACCTCGGCAAAAGCCGCGACAGCGGCGCCAGGCACGCCACGGAAACACAAGGCAATCGATGCTGAGGAACAGCATGTCCAATCGAGTTATCTTCCTGGGTCCACTGCCACCGCCCGTGCATGGCTATTCCGCAGCCTGCCTGCGCATGCTGGAACACTTGCGCAAGCAGGCCAGCGTCATCACGCTGGACACTGCCTGGGCGGGCACCGGCAAGCTCGCGCTGGCAGGCAGCCTGTGCCGGCGGTTCATGCTCTGGCTCCGGCTCCTGTACGCCTGCCTGTCGCAGCGGCCCCGCTCTTTCTACATGGGCATATCAGGCGGGCTCGGGCAAATGCTCGATATCCCCTTCGCACTCACGGCGCATCTCTTTGGCTTGAGGATCTTCATCCATCACCACAGCTTTGCCTACATCAGCAGGGCGCGCTGGTACACGCGTGCGCTGCTATGGTGCGCGCCGGGGGCCACGCATCTTTCGCTGTGCGACGGCATGGGCGAGAAGCTGATGCAGATATACGGCCTGCCCGCCACGCAGGTACGCGTTCTGCCCAATTCGAGCCTGGTTGACTTCGAGCAGGAGGATGTCCCCCAGCCATTGCTGCGCCACAAGCTCACGATCGGCTTTCTTTCGAATATCACCACGGCCAAGGGCATCTTCACCTTCTTTGCCCTGGTGCAACGCGCCCAGGAACTGAACCTGGACATCGATGCGCGCATCGCGGGGCCTGTCGCGCAGGAAATCCTTGCCGATTTCAACGCGGAGCTCGCCCGGACACCCGCCGCCCGCTACGTCGGCGCGGTACATGGCGAAGCCAAGCATCGGTTCTTTTGCGGCATCGACGTGCTGGTGTTCCCCAGTACCTATGCGAACGAAGCCTCTCCGCTTACCGTGCTTGAAGCCCATAGCTATGGCATTCCGGTCATCGCCAACGACCGCGGCTGCATTGCCTCGATGATTCGCGGCGACGGCGGCCTCGTAGTCGCCCAGGGAGCCGACTTCGTAGCTGACGCGCTTGCGTTCCTGCGCAAGCAACAACCCCAGCGCACGCAAGTCACGCAGTTGCAGGCATCACTGCGCGACCAGTTCCGGATCGATCGCGAGCACGCGGGAGAAGCCCTGGGTCAGATCGTCCAGATGATATGTCACTCTTGACAAGCACGCTAACCAGCTTCCCATCAGGTGGTTAATTACCAGAGGCCAGACGCGATGAATGATCTCAGTATTCTTAAATTGAACCATTCAGACATCTTCGGTGGAGCGGCCCGTGCTGCCTATAGAATTCAAGGCGCATTGCAAGCGGCCGGTGTCGACGTTCGCATGCAAGTCGTGAAGAAGCACTCCGACGATTGGGTTGTCAGTTCCAGCCCGGGCATCCTGCCCAGGATAAGGGGGATAGCAGGGGGCGCTGTGGGAGAACTTACCTCGCGCCTTCTGGGCCCCAAGGACAGCACACTCAGATCACCGGCCATATTGCCATCGGGGATAGTAAGGTCTATCAACAGGTCCTCTGTTGACATCGTCCACCTGCATTGGATATGCGGTGAAATGCTATCAATCGAGGAACTGGGCCGTATCAACAAACCTGTCGTCTGGACTATTCACGATATGTGGGCCTTCTGTGGCGCAGAGCACTACACAAGTGAATTGCGCTGGCAGAACGGATATGCAAAGGTCCCCCGACAGGCTGGCGGGTCGGCGATCGATTGGGACCGCTGGGTCTGGCAACGCAAGCGCAGGGCGTGGAAAGCACCGTTTCATATTGTGAGCCCAAGCCATTGGCTGGCCACCTGTGTCCGGGATAGCACGTTGATGGGCGAGTGGCCGGTGACCGTGATTCCGAATGCGCTGGACCTGGAGACCTGGCAGCCCGTAGACCAGCGTGTGGCACGCGGCCTGCTGAAGCTGCCGCTTGAAAAGAAAATTGTCGTGTTCGGCGCAATCGGTGGGGGCCGGGACGAGCGCAAGGGTATCGATCTCCTTCTCCAGGCCCTGAACATCCTCGATGTCGGCACAGACGAGATAGAGTTGGTCGTGTTTGGCCAGAGCCAGCCGAAAGAGCCAGTGAAATTGAAATATAAAACTCACTACCTGGGCCATGTTCATGACGATTTGACATTGCGCTGCATTTACAGCGCGGGCGATGCGATGGTAATTCCGTCGAGACAGGAAAATCTTCCTAATACCGGCCTCGAATCCATGGCATGCGGTACGCCGGTAGTTTCGTTCAATATCGGTGGGCTTCCGGATATTGTCTGTCACCAGCGCAATGGCTGGCTTGCCAAGCCCTTCGACGTCGATGATCTCGCGAGGGGCATAAAATGGGTAATCGAAGACGAAGCCAGGTCAAATGTTCTGAGAATGGCCGCAGAAGAAAAGGCGAAAGAATATTCGTATTCAAATATAGCGCAACGCTACGGTGCGTTGTATCGTTCCATCCTTAACCAGGGCACGCAAGAATCCAACACGCTTCAAGGCGACCTGATGGCGCCTGCCAGCTAGCCTGTCTCTTCCGACACGGGAAAGCCCGGCACACGCCGCCCGCTTCGGTCGTGGAGAGTGGCCGTGGTAGAGGGTGAAAGACGCTGACCAAGAAGCGCAGGTAATATGGAAGCACGAGCTCGCTCGCTCGGAGCACCTGCGGTGCATCAACGGTCCGTCCCGCTACCGGAACTTGCGCAGCGCCGCGCCGCCAAGGGCGCGCAGCGTCGCCAGCGGGCCGAGCCTGGTCAGCAGTATTCCGAATTTCTCCAGCCGCTTACGGTGCGGGTGCGCTGCGCTCATTCCGCTTTCCTCTGTCGACGACAGCGTCACGCCGAGATAGTAGAACGCTTGTTTGGAGAAGCGGAGGTAGTACTGCAGCACGAAGTCCAGGTCGGCGTAGATCGGCCAGCGCTCGTCATACCGCAGATCGCAGATCCAGAATGCCATCGCTTGGTGGCAGGCATGGATGATCCCGGCCTTCAGCACATCGACGACATCCGCGGACTCGTGCCCACGCACGGTGATATTGTCGCCATACACAAGACGGCATTCCGGCTTTTCCCTGACCGCCTCTGCGATTCTCTTCAGGGCGAACTCATCCGCGAAACAGTCGCCCGAGTTCATGAAGTTGACCCAGTCCCCGGTGGCATGGCGCAGGCCCTTGTTCATGGCGTCGTAGATGCCGCCGTCCGGCTCGCTGATCAACACATCGATTTCCCGCCGTCGCGCCTGCATGAGTTCGACCGACCCATCCTTCGAGCCGCCATCGATCACAAGGTACTCCAGGTCAAACCCAACGCGTTGCTGACTGGCCACGCTGTCCATGGTGCGCGCCAGGCCATCGCGATTGTTGTAGTTCACGGATATGACGGAAATTCTTGTCATCTCGAACCCTGAAAAAAAGCGGCAAAAAAAAGAATCGCTGCCATCAGGGAAGGGCGGCCCGGGTTGCGGGACGTCTCCCGACAGACAACGACATGCTCTCCCGGTTTCCCGCCGGCGTCAGGGTTTCGTCTGCGCACGACCCGGCCGCGGCCGAGCGCGGTACAGTTACCTCGGCTGACGAAGAATCCGTAGCGCGCCCCGTGGCAGCATCCATAGCGTGGTGACTGAATTGGCGACAATAAGCGCGATCACAACGTACTGGAAATTGATGTTGCCCGTGAGCAGAAGCAGCGCACCCAGCACGCCAGCAACCATCAGCTCGGACATGCCCATCTTACTCAGACTTGCGAACGCCTTAGCCCCCATTAACACCGGAATGCCCGCCTGCGTTGACACGATGATTGCAAAATATAGCGCGCATAGCGATGCCGTGGCATTTGAGATCACAAACTCGGACGACGTCCAGAACGTAATGACATAACCACCGAGAACCGCTGCCCCGGCAATCACCAGAACGCCGTAGGCGGTATAGAGCAGGCTCAGCTTCTTGTAGAGCGCAAGGAGCCACTGGGTATTCCCGTCGAGAAGATGGCGATGGGCAATCGGCCAGAGCGGCTGGTTGATCATCCATACCGCGCTGCTCAGCAGCATGTTGGCCCTGAACATCAATGCAAGCAGGGCCGCGTCCTGCGCGCGTCCGGACTCATAGCACAGAAGCACCGCGCCCTGCTGCAAGCAGGCGCCAGAGAGTTGCGCCAGCAGGAAGGCCCTGGAATTCACAATCAGTTCCCTGGCCAGGCCCGGCGCACGAACCCCATGCGGCAAGCCAACCCGTCTCAGCACACTGGCGAA
Source organism: Cupriavidus sp. SK-3 (assembly GCF_000611145.1). Lineage (NCBI taxonomy): Bacteria > Pseudomonadati > Pseudomonadota > Betaproteobacteria > Burkholderiales > Burkholderiaceae > Cupriavidus > Cupriavidus sp. SK-3. The sequence continues at coordinate 43,864 of NZ_JFJV02000285.1, forward strand.
GCAGCCGAATTTCGCCAGGATGAAACCCAGTTGGCTGGCGACGAACAGGGACACCACGTCCGCCGTGGCGTCCGACTGGGACGCCACATAGATGAAGAGGACATTCAGGATGTTGGACGCGGCACCAATGAGGTTGTTGACATGCTGACGGCTTTGTCCCTGGTTGACCGACTCTCCGAGCGAGAATACGAAGATCAGCGCATTGCAGCACAATGCGGCAATCAGCAGATTGAAATACTCCGCCGAGAACAGCTTGGCGCCGCTGCCCTCCAGCACCGGCCGGAACGCCAGCGCCAACACGATCACCGCACCAAGCAGTGCGCTGAGCCATAGCGCCGACTCAAGCACCACGGCCGGCAGTGTGCCTTGTTTGCGTTTGTCCGCGGCATGCGCCGACACCGTCGGCCATACGCCGATCGCCACCAGGGTCAGCCAGGTCGTGATGCCGTAGTAGACCATGATCGCGCTGAAATCCTCAGGATTGAGCACGCTCGCGAACAGCGGGATGCTGATCACCTGATAGGCAACGCTGGACCCCTTCGAGACAAAGGAGCTCATCACGGCGAGCCGGATCGACCTCATATCCTGTTTCTCTTCCGCGTTCGCCATGCCATCGCCGAACTCAGCGGCCGTAGCGGATCGGGCGTCCGTGGCTCCCTTTCCTTGCATCGTTCATTTCCTCGTGATCGGCTCGCCTGCCGCGCATCACTGACGCTGATTCCGCCATCGTGCGGGATGCAGTTGAAACCAAGAATGTGCGCCAGCAAACAATGCGCGCGGTGGGCCCCATGGCGCAGCGGCATGCCACACGAGCTCTGTTGGCATGGCGATCAATTCGGGCGCGGGCGATGTCCTATAAGTCTCCATAGCGCCGCAGCGCGATGCCGGCGCTCTTGAGCTTCGCAGCCAGTTCGGCGGGCTCGAGCAACGGCGCGGACTCGTCCCGCCGCCAGGGTTCGGTGAAGCCGGGATGAACCGACATCTCTGTCACGCCATCGCGCAGGATTGCCGGCAACCGCAATGCCCAGCCGGGCTCGCGCGGGTCCGCCGCGATGTAGTAATCGGTATGCCGAAGGCCGGAAAAGTGATGCAGCAACCATACATTCAAGGCGCCGCGTATCGCATTCTTCTGGAAATAGCAGTTCTGGGGCCGGCGGGCCCATTTGATGCCAGCCTGCAACATCTCCTGTTTGATCGCGCGGATGACCGCGGGGTACTTGTGCAGATGCCCATGCCCGTCGACATGCGTGACCTGCACGCCGTGATCACGCAATTCGGTAAGCTGCTGGCGAAACGCCTCTCTTATATCCTTCTCCGCAAGCAGGCCTGCCATGGCGCGTACCCGCTGTGCCTTGCACGGCCGAAGCATGCCGTCGCCGCCGCTAAGGGACGACTTCCCAGCCTGTGCTGCAAGCCGCCCTTCGACGATATTGAAATGCAGGCCGAATGACAGCTGCTTGCGATGCTGCCTGGCGTAGTCATAGGCCAGCCTGGACGCGGGACACCCGGCCAGGATGGTCGCGCTGGTGAGAAGACCGCCTTCGAAGCAGGAAATGGTCGCCTTGACGGTGTCTTCGTCATACCCGAAATCGTCGGCGTTGATGATCAAGCTTCGCATCGTCTTCTCCAGCGCTAGCCGGGTTGCAGGAAGGGAGAAGGCGCGGCCCGAGGGCAACCCCGAGCCATGACACGCCCCTGCACGCAGGCTACCCAACGCCACTGCCCCAATCCGTGCGGCCGCCCACACTCGATCCCGATTCCGGCCACGCGGTGCAACCCCGCGACCAGTGTGCGACAGCGCACCGAATCGGAACGAGCGGCTTCCTAAGATGCGATCATCCGTGGACATGGCATGCCTTGCGATGTCCGTTTGGAACAAGCATGGAGAATACCGTGAACGCATGCAATGATGAGCCAGAATTCCGCACCGGCGCTTCGCTTCGCAATACGTTTCTCTCGCGCCTGACCTTGCTCGGCGCCTGCGCTTTGCTGGCAGCCTGCGTTGCCGCCTCGCCCGGGATGACGATGAGTTCCCGGGCCTCCACCACCGCGATGGGGTCGGACGCCGAGGTCGACGTGACACCGATCACCCTGGACCTGGTTCGTGAACTGAAGGGCAAGAGCAGGCCGACCAATCAAAGTGTGGAAGAACTCTACGCGACACCGCAGCCTTACCGGATCGGTCCCGGAGACATTATCTCGGTGGTGGTCTGGGATCACCCTGAACTGGTGTTTCCGACGCAGACTTACAGCATCGGCGCCGCGTTCGAGATTCCGACCTCCAGCGGCGGCTCCAATGTGCCCGGCTATGTGGTCAGCGCCCAGGGCGATATCCAGTTCCCGTATGCGGGCGTGCTGAAGGTGGCCGGGAAGACCGCCAACGATGTGCGCGACCAGATGGCGCGCATCCTGTCGCGGGTGGTGAAGGATCCCCAGATGACGGTCCGCGTGCTGGGCTTCCGCAGCCAGCGCATCTATGTCGACGGCGAGGTGAAGACGCCGGGCATGCAAGCCATCGACGACGCGCCGATGACCCTGGTGGAGGCGCTCAACCGCGCCGGGGGCGTACTGAACCTGACCGGCGACAACAGCCGCGTGCGCGTCACGCGCGGGGAGCAGAGCTGGTACGTCAACATCCCTGCCCTGCTCGCCAAGGGAGTGGATCCCGCACGCATCATGCTGCGCTCCGGCGACATCGTGCGCGTCGAGCAACGCGAGGACAGCAAGGTCTTCGTCACCGGTGAAGTGGTGCGGCCGGTTTCCCTGCTGATGCGCAACGGGCGCATGTCGCTTAACGAGGCGCTGGGAGACGCGGGCGGTGTCAACCCCGGATCCGCCAACGCCGAGCAGATCTTTGTGATTCGCAAGACGGCCACTGATGAACCGAAGGTGTTCCACCTGGACGGGACCTCGCCGGTTGCGCTGGCCATTGCCGAGGGCTTCGAGCTCGAACCCAAGGACGTGGTCTATGTCGACGCAAAAGCGGTGGTGCGCTGGAGCCGGGTCATGAGCCTGCTGATCCAGCCGGTCGTGGGCACGGCAAGCATCGCTCGTCCGTAGTGGAGACAGCGATGATCCGCTCGATCCTGGTCGTTTGCCTGGGCAACCGGTGCCGCAGCCCGATGGCGGAGAGCCTGCTGCGGCGCGCCTTGCCCAACTGCCGCGTGCGCTCGGCGGGACTCGACCCGCCAGTGGGCGCTACCGCCGATCCGCGCGCCGCCAGCCTGCTGGCGATGGAGGGCTGCACCCTGGAGTCCCATCGCGCCGTTACCGTCGACGAATCACTGATCGCCGTCTCCGACCTGGTGCTGGTGATGGACAACGAGCAACGCGACGAGCTGGAGCGGCTCTACCCGCAGGCACGCGGAAGAACATACAGGCTGTGCGAGTTCTCACATGTCGATGTGCCAGACCCTTACGGTGGCTCACAAGGCATGTTCGTGCTCGTGTTGGGGTTGATCAAGCAAGGGGTTGAATCGTGGTCGGCTCACATACAAGCGATCACGCCGGCAAACAGCTACGGGGAAGCGTCATGAATATAGTCAATTCGCGGAATCAGGCTCCGGAGACGTGGGACGATGGCGGCAAGCCGATCGACTTTACGTCCTATGTCGATGTGCTGGTCCGCTATCGCCGCACATTCCTCGTCGTGGCCGGGGGGGTGATCTGCGCCGGGCTGGTCTATGCCATGCTAGCCAAGCCGGTCTATCGCGCGGACATCGTCGTGCAGGTCGAGGACAGCAATGCCGGCGCTGGCGCTGCCGGCAAGCAGACGGCAAACGTCACGCCCGTGTTTGACGTCAAGCCGGCTGCCTCCGCGGAGATCGAGCTGCTGCGCTCACGCATGGTGGTGGGCAAGGCGATCGACAGTTTGCGTCTCGACATCAAGGCCTCGCCCCGTTATTTCCCCGTCGTTGGGCAAGCCATCGCCAGTTACAACAAGGAGTTGTCGGCGCCCGGGCTGTTCGGCTGGGGCGGCTTTGCCTGGGGCCAGGAAAGCATCAGCGTGCCGAGCCTCGAAGTCCCGCCCAAGCTGGCCGACAGGACGATCCAGCTGACCGCGCTGGGCGGCAAGCAGTACCGCGTGAGCTTCGCCAGCAATGATGTCAAGTCGACCGGCACCGTGGGACAGCCGCTAACCATCGACACACCGCAAGGCAAGGTCAGCATGTTGGTCAGCGAGCTTGATGGCCGGCCTGGCAGCGTCTTTTACGTGCAGCAAATACCCCGCGCCGCGGCCATCGAGGAGTTGCAGGAGAGCCTCATGATCCTGGAGCGCGGCAAGCAGAGCGGCGTGATTGGCATGACGCTCGAAGGCAACTCCGCCGAGAAGACGGCCGCCATCCTGAATGAAATCGGCGCGGAGTACGTCGAGCAGAACGTGCGCCGCAAGGCTGCGGAAGCCGAAAAATCCCTGGCTTTCCTCGATCGTCAACTGCCCCAGCTGAAGCAACAGGTGGAAGCCGCGGAGTCGCGCTACAACGCGATGCGCAATCAGCGCGGTACCATCGATCTAAGCGAAGAGTCGAAGCTCATCCTTGGCCAATCCGTGCAAATCCAGACGCGCCTGCAGGATCTCAAGCAAAAGCGCCAGGAGCTGATTGCGCGTTTCACGAGCAATCACCCGACCATCGAGATCATGGACTCCCAGATCGCCAGCCTGAATGCACAACTGAATGGCGTGACCGGGAAAATCCAGAAACTGCCGGATGTCGAGCAGAACGTGTTGCGCCTCATGCGTGATGTCAAGGTCAGTACCGAGCTCTACCAGTCGCTGCTGAACGACACCCAGCAACTCAGGCTGGTGAAGGCAAGCAAGGTCGGCACGGCACGCCTGGTGGATGCCGCCGAGGTACCGCTCAAGCCCGTGCGGCCCAACCGCAGCATGATTGCCGGCGTGGCGCTGGTGCTGGGCTTGCTGCTGGGCCTGCTGGCGGTTGTCGTGCGGCGCTTGCTCGACGGCGGCGTCAGCGATGCCGACGAGGTGGAAAAGGCGACAGGACTGACGGTGTACTCCACCATCCCCTTCAGTGCGCAACAAGCACGCCCGGAAGCCGCCAGGAAGGCGAGCGGCAAGGACGGCGGGCGCTGCGATGTGCTGGCTCACCTGGAACCCGGCGACCCGGCCATCGAGAGCTTGCGGAGCCTGCGCACCGCCCTGCAGTTCGCCCTGGCCGGCAGCCGCTCGCGTGTCGTGGTGGTCACCGGTCCGGCGCCGGGCGTCGGCAAATCGTTCGTCTGCGCGAACTTCGCGGCGGTGCTGGCCTCCGGCGGCAAGCGCGTCGTGCTGGTCGACGCCGACCTGCGCCGGGGCAGTCTCAATCATCGCTTCGGCGTGGCGCGTAGCCCGGGCCTGTCGGAGGTGTTGACCGGCATGCCGCTGAACCAGGCGATCCGCCGTCAGGTCATGCCTGGGCTGGACGTCATCCCGACCGGCACCGAGCCGCCGCACCCGGCGGACCTGCTGCTCGGCGAGGAACTGGATACCCTGCTCGATACCTTGAAGGCACAGTACGACGTTGTGCTGATCGACACGCCCCCGGTGCTTGCCGCTTCCGACGCGGGCATCCTGGCCGCCAAGGCGGGCGCGGTCTTCATGGTGACCCGCGCCGACCAGACCACTGTCGGCGAGATCACGGCGGCGGACAGGGCCATCCAGCAAGCCGGCGGTGAGATCAAGGGGGTGCTGTTCAACGGCCTGCGTATCGATGGCCGCTGGTACAGGGCGCACTACCACTTCGGCAAATATCGCTATCTCAACCAGTACGGCACCTCACGCATCAAGCGCGCCTGAACCGCCGCCACGCGCAAAGGGCCGATGCCGTGAGGGCATCGGCCCTTTTCCTTTGGTGGCCGTCCGCAAGACAAGCCTCGCAATGGCAGTCGAAAACAATGACTGGGGGACAGGGCTTCCGGCGCTCCCGGCTGGACGAAATCCAGCCCTCGCGGCAGCCCTATGGATTCGCGGAGTTGAACAGCCCCACGGTGCGGTAGGCGGGCTCGGACGCGAGAGGTGGCGCTTGTGGCGATTCATCCGTCGCCGCGGTGTCGGCCGCCAGTTCGGCTTCGTGCCGCATGACGTGCCGGACCAGGAACTCCGCGAATGCCTGGCGGCTCTCGGGCAGGAACAGCGAATGGTCCAGGCACGGCAGCGTGTGCAGCTTCACCCGCTCCAGCTCGCCGAGGGCCTTCATGTCGCCCCCGAAGCAAAACGCCGCTTCCTCCAGGCCGAGATCGCCCGTGCCATAGAGAAAATCGGTGTACACGCCACGCCGGTTCAGCTCGCCCATGGCATGGCAGGCGAAGCCGCTGACCGTGGCGATGTCGGCCGCGCCGCGCAGCCGTGCCATCAACCTGGCGTGGCGCTCGGCGGCACGGCGCGCGACCCGGCCAGCCAGGCTCGACACAATCGGCCATGCGCGAATCTCGCCGCTCAGCAGGCGCTGCCAGTTTTCCGGCTTGCGTGCCGCCACGAGGTAGCCTCGCATCGATTGCAGCTTGCTCCCGGCCGAGGCGTCGTCGGCAAGATCCCAGCGGAACTTGACGAGATTCGCCATGACCAGCCCATTGACACCCGCGTTGGCAAGCGCCGCGTGCAAGCTGAGATAGGCGCCCGAGCAGACGCCCGCAAGCACGATGCGCCTGAAGCCCCGGGCTCGCATCCACTCGACCGCGGCGCATACGTCCGCGCACGGCTGCGGCGAATAGATGGAAGGAATGCTCATCTGCCTTGCCGCTGCCGGGCTATCGCCAAGCGCGGCTACGTCGAGCCGCAAGGCAGCCACGCCCAGGCTGGCGAGCTGGCGCGACAGCGTGACGAAGATCCTGCCATCGCCGACATGATGGTTGCCACCCGTATTCGGGAAAATCACCGCGGTGCCGGCCGGCAGGCGCTCGCGTGGCGCGCAAAGGATGCCGAACAGGCGCCCCCCGCCCAGCCAGACCGGCTGTTCGAAGCCGCCATCCACTTGCAAACGCTGTGTCTGCCTGACGCGCGGCTCGCCGCGGTGCGGCCGCGGCCGCGCGGGCGCGGCGCCAGGCCGCAGCCAGTCGAGCAGTCTCCGCCAGGCCCGCTCGGGCACCGTGGCATACTCGGCCGACTGCATCATGGCGGGGTATTCGTCAAACCCGCCAAGTTCGACTTGCACTCCCGCCGCTTGGTAGCTCGCCGCCAGCGACGCCACCGCCGAGGCCGCGCCAGGCCAGGCATCCAGCAGCAACACGCGCGGCGCCGGGCAAGCCTGCCGGTGCGCCAGGTTCAACGCGCCAATCCGGGCCACGGTTTCCGGTACAAGGCGGAATGCCAGGACTTGCTGGGCGCCGTCCTGCGCAGGCGCCGCGGCGAGATCGGGAATCGCCCTGCTCAGCCAGTTGCCGTGGAGTGCCCGCAACTCGCGCAGGTAGGTACGGCCATTGGTCGCGGGCGCCAGCAGGATCAGGCCGGCGGCAGCCGTGCTGCGGTGGGTAGCCATGGCTTCAGCCGCAAGCACCGCGAGTGTCGCCCCGAGGCGCAGGCCGCAAAGCACTATCCGTTCGACGCCGGCCAGTTCGCGCAGCCGTGCCGCGGCCGCGACAATGCTCGCCACGGCCTGCTCGACGAACCTGGGGTCATCGTCGCCGCCGCCCGAGTCGCCGCTGCCTGGATAGTCAAAGCGCAACACTGGCAGGCCCGCGGCGGCAATATCATCAGCCAGGTGGCGCCAGGCACGATGCGACCACATGGCTTCGTGCCCGCCCGGCGCGCAGAGGACCACGCCGGTTCTCCCGGTCTCGCCGTGAAGCCAGCCGGCACAGCCATGCAATATGACGCGCTTCATGCCGACTCTCCGCTCGCGCCCGCCCGGGCGCTGCTTTCGCCTCCGATTGCGGCGCTGGCAAAGTCCACGCAGAAACGGGTACGCTCGCCAGCGCCAGGCACTATGCCATCCGCTCCACGCCGGCTGCGCACTCCAGCTTTGGCACGCTGGGCGCGGGCTCGGGCATGCCCAGATAGGGATTGATGCTGTTGAACTCGGCACGGTTGCTGCGGCGCGCCGTCACGCCGTTCAGAATGCCGCCCAGAAGCCGCGCATGCGAACGGGCCAGGCGCTTGAGCGTCTCCTCGACCTGATCCGGCGGTGTCTGGTCCGCGCGCACCACAACCAGTGTCGAGCCGGCAATATTCGCCACCAGCGTGGCGTCGGCCACGGCCATCACCGGCGGCGTATCGACAATCACAAGGTCAAAACGGCTAGCGCACAGGCGCAGGCATTCCGCCAGGGCGGGACGCATCAGCAGTTCGGAGGGATTGTGAGGCGTCGCCCCCGTAGTCAGGATCGACAAGCCGCTGACGACAGTGGGACGCACGGCGGCAGCCAGCGTGAGCTGGCCCGCCAGTATCTCCGCCAGACCGCCTTCAGCCCCCTGGTCGAACCAGCTCGCCACCTTGCCCCGGCGCATGTCGGCGTCGATCAGCAGCACACGCTGGCCGGCTTCGGCAAACAGCACCGCCAGGTTGATGGCGGCGAAGGTCTTGCCCGCGCCCGGTGCGGGGCTGGTCACGGCCACCACGCCATCGGCCGCGCTTCGCAAGCCGAAATGCAGCGCGGCGCGCACGCTGCGCAGGCCCTCCACGGCCAGGGAATGCGGGGCGCTTCGCGCCAGCAGATAGCGGTCGTGCAGACCCTGGCGCAGCAAATGCTTGATGAAATCGGGATAGGATTCGTCGAGCGCCTCCAGTGCCTGCCCCGGCTCGGGCCCCTCCAGCCGCGCCGCGCCCGGCGCCGCGAAGCCAGCGGCAATACCCAGGCGGACCTTGGCCTCGATGAGACGCTCCAGCTCTTGCTGCTCGCGGCTGTACGCAATGTCCCCGAGCATGGGCATGCCGAGCAGGGCTTCCGCTTCGTTGGCGCTGGCGACGGTCTGCTTCGTGCGCTGGCGCACGCTCACGCAGGCAATGCCAAGGCACAGGCCAAGCAGGCCACCGCCGGCGGTCAGCGGCCAGGGCCCGGGGCCCACCGGCGACATCGGCACCACCGCATTGTCGACGACGCGGACCTGACTACTGTGGTCAGAGACAATCAGCGACAGCTCCTGGACCTTGTTGCGCAAGGTCATGTACATGTCCTCCGCCACTTTGACGTCACGCGTGAGCGACACCGACTCACGCTCCGACATCGAAAGATTCTGCATGCGCGCATCCAGCTCTTTGCGCTCACGCATCATCTGGGTAATCTTGTTGTCAACGGTGCGCACCTCGTTGGATTCCGTGGTGAAGCGCTGCAGCAGTCCGGTACGTTCCATCTTCAGCGCGGCGATCTGCTTCTGGTAGTCGATGCTGCCATTGAGGTAGGACTGCGCGTCCTGCGAGGGCTGCATGGACCCGGAGCGAGAACGGTAACGCGTCAGCGCGGCTTCGGCGCGCTCAAGCTCGCCCTGTACGCGCGGCAGTTGGCTGGAGAGGAATGCCAGCGTGCTGGCCGCGTCATCGCTGCGCTGCGCGGTCTGCCCCGAAATATAGGAATTGGCAACACCATTGACCAGCGCCGCGGCCAGTTTCGGGTCGGGATTCTGCCAGGTGATTCGCGCCGTGCCGGCTTCGCCCTCCTCGCTGCTGACCTTGAGCTCCCCGGCGATCGTGCTGACCATGGCCGCCAGGTCGTGGCGCGTCATGGTGAAGCGCGTGCCGGGCAGCGCATCGACGCGCGTCACCAGCAATTCCACGCCGTTGCCGGCGGCAGGCTCGCCGACCCTGCCCTCAAGCAGAACCGCATCCGCCGAGCGCAGCACGAAGCGTTGCTCCGGCAAGACCTCGAACAGCAGCGGCACGTTGAACAGGCCCTCCGGCACGGTCATCTTGTCCACCACGAGCCGCTGCGCGCCCCACGCGTAGCCAAGGTTCGCCGGCCAGGGCGCGCCAAACCTGCCCGGCGTCGCAAAGCGGGCCGCCACGCTGCCCAGCAGCGGCGCCCGTAACGGCTCGGCGGAGATATCGAGATGCAGGTTTTCCACCACCGGGCCGACCATCGCCCGGCTCTTCAGCAAGCCGATATCGAAGGCGGCGGGCTTCGCGCCGCGCGCAACCCCCTGTGTGGCGGCATCCCTGGCGCCAATCTGCACCAGCGCCTCGGCGCGGAACTGCTGCGGTGTCGACAGCGCCAGCAGCGCCGCAACCGCGGCACCCGTCAGGCCAGCGGCAAGGATCCAGCCGATATGGTCGAGCATCGCGCCCGCGGGCACGATGCGATCCGGCGCGACGCCGGCAAATGACATTTTGCTCACAGCAAATTCCCCCGCTAGGTTCGTCCCCGCCGTGCCCGCGCAGCGGGCAAGCGAGGCCTGCTCCCGTACCGCAGTGCTAACCGCGCCCGTAGTTATCTTCGAACCGGACGATGTCATCCTCGCCCAGATAGGCACCGGACTGGACTTCGATGATTTCCAGCGGTGTCTTGCCCGGGTTCTCCAGCCTGTGCAGCGAGCCGATCGGGATATAGGTGGACTGGTTCTCGGACAGGATGCTGACCGTGTCGCCGCAAGTCACGCGTGCGGTACCGCGTACCACCACCCAGTGCTCGGCACGGTGGTAATGCATCTGCAATGAGAGGCTGGCTCCCGGATCCACGACGATGCGCTTGACCTGGAAACGCTCGCCGTGATCGATGGAGTCGTAGCAGCCCCAGGGGCGCTGGACCTTGCGATGGTTCACCACCTCGCATCCGTGATCGGAGCGAATGCGCTGGACCACGTTCTTGACGTCCTGCACATGCGCCTTGTCCACAACCAGCACGGCATCCGCCGTCTCCACCACCACCACGCCCTGTACCCCGACGCACGCGATCAGGCGTCCCTCGGAATGCGCCAGGCAAGACGAAGCGCCATCGAACAGCACGCGTCCCCGCCCCACATTTCCTGCTGCGTCCTTGGAAGCGATATCCCAGATCGCGGCCCACGAGCCAACGTCGGACCAGCCAGCGTCCAGCGGCACCAGCATGCCGCTCACGCCGGGCAAGGCCTCCAGCTTCTCCATCACCGCGTAGTCGATGGAATCCGACATACAGTCGCCAAAGGCTTCCTTGCCAATGCGGAACGTATCGCCGCTGCGCTCACCGGTCTCATATGCAGCCCGGCACTGCAGGTACATTTCCGGCTGCAGCTGGCTGAGTGCCTTGAGCCAGACCGACGCCCGCACGACAAAAATGCCGGCGTTCCACCAGTAGTCGCCCGATGCCACATAGTGCTCGGCCAGTTCCAGATGGGGCTTCTCCACGAAGCGCTCGAGCGGGAAGGCCCCGCAATGCTCGTTCACGCCGGCGCGGATGTACCCGTAGCCGGTTTCCGGTGCAAGCGGGCGCACGCCCAGCGTCACGATGGCGCCACGGTCGGCATGCTGTATCGCCGTCGCCAGTGCCTGGCGAAATGCTTCCGGGTCCGCCACGCTGTGGTCCGCCGGGGTCACGACCAGGACGGCATCCTCGGTCTCCCCCAGGCCGCCGGCCGCGTGCAGCGCGGCCATCGTCAGCGCGGGCGCCGTATTGCGGCCGCAAGGTTCGGAGAGGATCCGCGCGGGCTTGCCGGCTCGCTTCATCATCTCCGCGATCATGAAACGGTGGTCCTCGCCGCAGACCACCATCGGCGCCACTTCCTTGCCGGCCGCACGGCCGGCCAGTTCCGCCAGGCCGTCGAAGCGGCGCGCGGTGGCTTCCAGCAGCGTGTCATCGGCAACCAGGTTCAGCAACTGCTTGGGATGCTGCTCGCGCGACAGCGGCCACAGCCTGGTGCCGGCGCCGCCGGCCAGGATGACTGGCTGGATCGCGGTTATCGGCATGGACTGCACGCCTGCATCGGCGGACACTGCGATTGCCGCGCCGTCCGGCTGGTACGCGTCCCGAGTCGTTGCGTTCATCTTGCCTCCTTGCCTGCCGCAGCCCGGAAAGGCTGTGGATACTCGCCACGTGCGCGGAACACGGACGGTGCATTCCTCATCCGGGGGATCACCGGCGCGCATGCACTCGCGCCGCACGGCGCTCGGGGTAACGCTTCCGGACGTGAGGCCCGCCTGGGCCGGACGGTCCGGCGCATACTGACAGCCAGTGTAGGGAGCGGGAGCGGGGGTATCTGTTCGCTGCCGCACACGCCAGCCGCCCGGCTGTCCCCGCGCAAATGCCCTTGCCATTGTCGTGCCCTCTGTTGGGCAACGAACGGATGGCACGCGCCAATACAGTTGCAATGGCAGCAAAGGCGCCTATCGGTTTTCGACGGACCGGGCAGCGCCGCAACAGACGCAGGAGACGGAAGATGAAACCGGACGCTGTACTCATAAGCGACGGCGGAGCGGACAATATGGCGCGGGCAAGGCCGCGTGCCGCCCGCCCGGCGGAGCTTGCCACCAGTACAGCCGCTACCGTAAGCCATCCGCACGCGCTGCATGGCGCGGACGCGATCTGGCAGGAGACCAACTGCTATATGGACCTGTGGATCGAGCTGTTGCATGGCCGGGGACTCGATCCCCGCGCCGCGCTGCCATTCACGGTGACGCAGGATTTCGAAGGGGACCATTTCACGTTCTTCAAGTATCCGCAGATGGACCTGGAATTGCTGTACGGCACCGTGGTGCAGGAAATGCCGGTCTATGACACGCTCGAGGCCCACGTCGTCGCACAGGTCAGCCGCGGCCATACCGTGCTGGTGGAACTCGACAGCTACTACCTGCCGGACGCACGCGCGACCGCCTATCGGCACGAGCACGTCAAGACCACGGTGGCGATCGACCGCATCACGCCGGCGGCGCAGGAGCTTGGCTACTACCACGGCCTCGGCTATCACACGCTGGCCGCAGAGGACTACCGCGGCGCCATGCGGCTTACGCCCGAACTGAGCGGCAACGGCAACATACTGTTCCCCTATGCCGAGTTTGCCCGGCAGGCGAGAGCGCCGCTGCGCGCCCGTGCGCTGGTCAGTGCTTCGGTGTCGCTGATGCGCCACCACCTGACCCGGCGCCCCGCAGCCAATCCGGTCAGCCAGTGGCGCACGGTTTTCGGTGGGCAGATGGAAGTCCTGCTGGCGCGCGGAGATGCTTACTTCCACCAATACAGTTTCAACCTGCCGCGGCAGCTCGGTGCCGGTTTCGAGTTGCTTCATCATTATCTTGGCTGGTTGGCCGAGCACGATTACAGGATCCCGGCGGCGGCGGCACTTGCGGCCCGAGCCGTTGCCACCGAATGCAAGGTGCTGCAATTCCGGCTGGCGCGGGCCGTGGCGCGCCGGCGGCATGACGACTGCGCGGACTGCCTGGAAACGCTCGAGGCGTCCTATGAGCGCGCCATGGCCGGGCTGGTCTCGGCGTTTGGCTGTGCGACTCGCCTTCACGCCTGAGGCCAGCGTCGGCCTGCCGGCCCCGGTGCGCCGGGGTCCGCTCTGTTCAGGCGTGCGCCAGGGCAGGCAGCAACCGGTCGTACTCGCGTTTGACGAGCTTGTAGCATTCGCAGGATTGCTTCTCGAGCCCGCAGCGGTCCAGCACGGTGATATGCCCGCGGCTGTGGTGGATGAGTCCGAGGTCCTCCAGCTTTCCGGCTGCCTCTGTCACGCCTTCGCGCCGGACACCGAGCATGTTCGCAATCACCTGCTGCGTGATCACAAGCTCGTTGGAACTCATCCGGTCGATCGCCAGCAGGAGCCAGCGGCACAATTGCTTGTTGAGGGAGTGGTGGCGGTTGCAGGCCGCCGTCTGCGCGATCTGCGTCAGTACCGCCTGCACGTAGAGCAGCGTCACGCGCTGCAGCACCGGCGTGCGCATCAGCTCATTGCGCAGATCGCGGGCCGCGATGCGATAGGCGAAGCCCGGGCTGCGCACTTCCACGCGGCTGGGCATGGTATCGCCACCGGTGACGACCGGGATGCCGACCAGGCCTTCGTTGCCGATGGCCGCGAACTCGACCGTGGCACCATCCTCGAGCAGCGAGAGCATGGAGACCACTGCCGTGGTGGGAAAGTAGACATGGACGATGCGCTGTCCCGAATCCGTCAGCAACTCCCCCGCGCGGAGCCTGACCAGCTCGAAGTGCCGGCACAACACCTCCCACTCGTGGCGCGGCAACGCGCTGAGCAAATGATTGACATGCAGATCTGACCGATGCGCGATCATTTTCGGACCTCCCTTGGACCCTAGGATCACGGCTGGTGCCAGCAAGACATGCTGGTGCCCTTATGTCCGGGCACTACTGGCAATGCCGTTCCACCCGCTGCAAACAACCGCTGACTTTCTGCCAGCTGGTGTATCTGTATTAAGCGCTACGCAACTCCGTTGCGACACTGGGCAGACGGCTAGTACTAGATCATCCCTTGGTAGGTTGGAGATGGCACGGGTGGACACCGGCGGTCGTGCCCGCTTGGGCGCGCAAGCGAGGCCGGCGGCTGCGCAGGCCACGCCAGGAGCGGGAATCAGCGGAGCGTCCTATGCGTTGTAGCTGACCGGCCGGTCCGCGTTGATGGCGTGAATCTCGCCCGAAGGGATGAGCGCACCCGGGGCGGGGGAGCCGCCGTCATGCATAAGGCGGATACGCCGGCTCTCGCCGGGAGCAAGATGAAACCAGTCTTGTGCCGGTTGAAAGACATGATCTTCGATATGCACCCAGCGCGCGAAGCGCTGTGTGCTGATTGTGAGCCACCATTCACCCACCACGCATTCGACTACAACTTTCAGGCCTGGCGGCTTTAGCGCGCTCGCCCTGCGATCCGGCAGGTAGGCCATCTGGCTCAGCAGTGCACCATCGGCCCCTGCAAGCGAGGCCACGACGACGTCGTGCGCCAGCGGACCAAACCGATAGGCGTAGGTGAAATCGAAGAACACATCCATCAGCGACGCGGCCTCGATGCGGTGCGCCTCGCGTGGGGCAAGCACGAGGTCCTGCGTGGCTTCGGCCACCACCGTCTCGCCGTCGCGGTAGCAGCGCAGCGACAAACGCACCTGATGCGGCTCCGGCGATTCGTTGAGCAGGTGCAGGTGCAAGCCGTTGAGCCCCTCGTCCGTGAACAGCAACTGCAGCGGCTGCCAGACCTGCCGCAAGGCATGCCAGGCCGATTTGGGACGCGCGCATGCGTCCACGATCCCCCAGCCCGGCCCCGGCAGGAGATCCTGCAGTTGCCAGACCAGCCCGCCCGCGCAGGTGGAGCCCACGCGCCGCCATTCGCTGAAGACATCGGTCATGATCTCGGCCACCACCGCGCGTGACAGTGCCAGATAGCGCGCCGGCCGTTCGTAGCGCAGGCGGGGGGGATCGACGTCATACAGCGTACGCAGATAGAAATCGCGCACGTCCTCGAAATCCCACGGCGCGCCGGCATCGCGCGGCACGCGTGACTTCCAGCGCGGATCGTGCAAGGGCTGGCCGAGGTCGTGCTCAGCCAGGGTGCGCTGGCAAGGTACGTTGGCAAACGCCAGGCATTCCGCGGCGAAACGCACATTGGCGAGACGCGCGTCCGCCAGGGGTCGCTGGTAGGCGCCCACGCCGTAATAATGGCTGATGCCGGTATCGGGCTGGAAGGGCCATGCACCTTCGCAAGGTGAGTTGCGCACGTAGACGACATCCGGCCTGTGCGCGGCCACCAGGCCGGGAATCAGCGCTTCGAACAGCGGCTGGCGCCAGGCCGTGCGCGCCGCACCCATCATGGCGGCTTGCTGCTCGGTCTCGCTGCCACCGCACAACACCGCGACGCTCGGATGCGCGCGCGTGGAAACCAGCCACTCCGTCACCTCGCACGCGGCGTCGTCCATCAGCGCAGATCCCGCCATGCCGTCGCTGCCGCCATAGTCGAAATTGGCGAACATGAAGTCCTGCCACACCAGCAGGCCGAGTTCGTCGCAGAGCCGATAAAAGTTCTCGCCCGGATAGCAGGTGACGCCGCTCACACGCACCATGTTCATGCCGGCCCCGCGAGCCAGCGCCAGCCAGCGTCCGACCGTCTCCTGCGCATCCGACAGGCCGTGCAGGTCGTGGCTCGACGCGCACGCGCCACGGCAGAAGAGCCGCTCGCCGTTGATGCGCAAGGCAAAGGCGCCTGGCGCGGCGCCGCGGTCGGCCTCGATGGTGCGAAAGCCAATGCGGCCGCATGTCAGCGTGCCGCCCTGCAGCGCGGCATCTATGCGGTAGAGATAGGGCTCGCCGTGCGTGTGCGGCCACCACAGCCTGGCATGGGTGATGCGCAATGTGCCAGCCAGCGTGTGGGCATCCAGGCGCCGCAACTGGCCCGCGCAAAGCGGTTCGCCGTCACCATCGACGGCACTGAAGCTGCCATGCTCGGGCGCTTCTCCCGGAAAATGCAGCCGCAGGGACACCACGCCCTCATGCCCCTCGATCCGGCTGGAGAGATCGGCGCGCATGCCTTGCGACGCATCGTGGCCGGCCGGGTCAAGCAGTTCGACCGGGCGCCACGGCCCCACGGCATGCACCGGGGGGCACCAGCCGGCCATATGGCCGAGCAAGGTGGTGCGCACCGCGCGCAAGGTGGCTGGCGCGATCATCCGCGGCTTCCAGCGGACCGCGCCGCGCTGTGTGCGCAGCCACGGATGCATCGCGCGAAAGCACAGGTGCAGTGTATTCTCGCCGGCCAGCTCGACTTCGACCTGATGGCTCACGAACATATGGCGCGTGGTAAGCACCAGCGCGCCGTTCAGCCACACCTCGGCCAGCGTGGCCAGGCCGCTGAACCGCAGCACGCGGCGGCCACTGCCCGCGAAGTGCACGCGGTACCAGTGATCGCGCTGGTGCAGCGGTGGTGGCAAGGCATCGTCCCATCGGCCGGCGGCACGCAAGGCGCCCGCCACGGTGCCGGGCACAGGGGCAGCCAGCCAGCCGGCCCCCTCCGGCAAGGCGGCCGGGCAGCCGGCGGCGCCGGCGGAGGTTTCAAGCCACACCCACTGCCCGGACAACGGCGCCCCTTTGACCGCGACGCCGTGCAATGCCGGCAAGCCGCGCCGATCGGGGGCGAAGTCGCGCGCACTCACCCGCCAACCTCGCCGAAGTAGGCAGCCAACGCCGGCACCGTCGCCTTGTAGGACATCTCGAGCTGATCGAAGCAATCCTGGCAGGGATCGGGCTTGCGGCTGATGACGGCACGCATCAGCCGGAACTGCATCACCATGGCCTCGGAGGCAATGGTGTAGCAAGCCTCGGCGATGGTGTCCGGCAGCGGCTGGCCATGCATCACCAGCCAGCGCAGGTAGCAGCCCAACAGCTCGAAATTGGCGCCCAGTTGGCGCAACACGCTCGACGCATAGGCCTGGAATCCCGGCTCCCCACGCCCCATCATCTGGTCCAGGTGCGCGGGGAAAACCGTACGAAAGGCGCTGATGGGATTGACCCGCGGCCGCCGTCCCAGGTGGCNCCGCCGTCCCAGGTGGCGGCGCAGCATGTCAAGCGAGATCCGCACCAATGCGGCATCGGTCTGGGGAGCAAAGCGGCGCCGCACCACTCTCGCTTGCGGATACGGCGCGATATTCTTGTCCTTCAGTTCCGCCGGCAGCCGGAAGATGGCCTGGTACTCCTCGCCGCTGACCGTGTGGTAGCCGTCGCCATGGTAGTAACCGGCGGTCGAGGCCTCCGGCACCAGCAGGTCCACACCGATGCAGGAACGCGCATGCAGGCGCCGGTAGCCGGCGGCGGCGGCATACGGCAGGTTGAAACTGTCGACATCAAGCAGTACCACGTTCCCGCGGCATGTCTGCGCGGCAATGTGCCCCTCCAGGTTGTCGTACACGGACAAGTCGTGCACGGTGACACCATAGAGCCGCTCGAGATCGCCGAACGGGAAACTGAATAACGTGAACTGATCGCCCTCGAAATCCTGGCTCACGGTAAATGCCAGTGCGGCAATGGGCTCGAGTTCCCAGCCATGCAAAAGCTCTATCCACAGATCGACATTGCAATTTGCGTGCGACCACACCGGGTTCCCGCCGCGCAGACCGAAACCGCCGCGCCCCCCCAACTTGGGTGTTCCATGCATTACGCGCTCCAGAGCCGCTCGCGCACGCCTCGCGGCCAGCGCGCCGGCTCGAGTCCATGGTGACGCAGCAGGGCAAGCCCGAGCCGCTCGATGCCAAAGCCCACGCAACCGGTATGGGCGGTGCCACCGTCGTCTGTCCGGATGCCCCACAAGGCACCGAAATGGTCCATATGGTAGTTGAAGCTCATACAGGCGGTAGGCGGCGCCCCGTCATTGACGGGAATCAGCAACTCGAACTTGAGCCGGAGCTCGCGCTGGCTGTCGGCCACGATCTTGCCGCCGCGCCCGAAGAACGGATCATTGGCCACGTCGACTTGCACCGGGAGCTCGAGCGCCTTGCCCAGTTGCAGCCCGCGCTCCATCCATAGCTGACGGAATGCCACGATGCGCTCGGCCGGCCCCAGGCACACGTATTCCCGCTGCCGGAACAATTGCATCCGCGTCGGCTCCAGCGAGGGCTCGTGCCGATAGCAATAGGACAGCACATCGACCACCTTGCCCTGCCACGGCAGCGGTCCGCGGCGCGCCATCACCGGGTAGACCGGATAGCAGGCTGCCGGTGTCAATACCACGCCGGAAAATGCCTGCTGGTCGGTCCACGCATCGCCATCCTCCAGCCGTGCAAGCAGGCGGCGGTGGCCGCGGTCGTCGCCGCAAAAGCTGTGGACGGTGCCCGCCAACTGGGGAAAGCTCTTCATGTATTCACTGGTCTCGAAGTCAGCCTGGCCGATGGCGGGCGGAAATCGCAGGATCTCAGCGTGCTGGTCGCTGCCGAGCGCGGTGATCGCCGCGTTCAGGCCGTCGGCAATGGCTTCGAAGGTCTCACTGCGACCGTACAAGCCCTGCACGCCAGTCGGGATCAGGAGGCCGGCATCGAGCAGCGCCGCGAGAAACGTGGGCTGTCCGGTGCAGGCCGCCGCCGGCTCGTCGGCGCCGCTCGTGGCCAGGGTGTCGCTGATAAGGGCAGTGGAATCCATCTTGTTTCTTTCAGGAACGATCGGCCAGCAGCAGGTTGGCGGTGTTGGCCAGGATACGGTCGTTATTGATCATCAGGGGCGCGGACCACAGATCACGCAGATGACGGCCGAGACTATAGGGCGTGCCTTGTTTGTAGCCGGCCATGCCGCAAACCAGCATGGCCTGGTGCACCACCTGCAGCGCCATCTCCGAAACCGAAGTCTTCAAGCCGTTCATCTCAGCCGCGAGCGAGAACGAAGCCGATACCGACGCAGCAGCGTGACGCTGGCGCTGACGCGCAAGGGCCAACCCGAGCCGTCCTTCGATCATCTGCAACTGGCTCACCGCTTCGGCAACATGGGACGCCGAGGGCGGCAGCGAACCCGGTCGCGCCCGCGCCTGCCCCCGAAAGAGATTTTTTGCGCGCTGGACCGCGTCGCCCGCGATGCCAAGCCAGAGTGCGCTCCAGAGGATATGCGAGACCGGCGTCATGGTGACGTCGGCGATCTCGCCGAACGCAACGGGCAATACCTGGGCAACTTGCCCGGCCGCTTCAAGGCGGAAACCATTGCTGCAAGTGCCACGCATGCCAAGCGTATCCCAGGTATTGAGGCACTGAAGCGTGTAGTCGCCGTGCAGCACGCACACCAGCACCTGGTCCGACGGCGAAGCATCGGCGTGCCGCCGCGCAGTCGCGAGGATGCCATCCGCGTACGCACCGTACGAGATGGTGGGCGCGATCTTCAACAGGTGAAAATGCTCGCCGTCGGCGTCGACCGCGCAGCCGCTGTTTCGCAATGCACCCCCGATGGTTTCCTCCGATGTGGCGGAGGCCAGCAGGAGCTGCTCGGCCGCGATGCGGGCAAGCAGGCTTTCATGCCACGAACTGCCCACGCCATGCCCGGCCACGCATGCCACCTGGATCTGGTGCATGGCGTAGATCATGCCGGTGGACGAGCAGGCGGCGCCAAGGATCTGGCAGATGGCCGCGATGGTATCGAGCGATGCTCCCGCACCGTCGTATGCGGTTGGCACCATGGCGCCAAGCAGCCGCTGCTCACGCAGGGCGGCAAGCGCCTCTTGGGGGAACCTTGCCTCGCGATCTACCTGGTCCCCGTGCTCCGCCGCCACAGCGGCCACGACATGAGCGGCGGCAATCAGCGCCGCGCTGGAAGCCGGGTCCACGCCAGGATGCGCCAGTTCCACCCTGGCCAGCGGCGCACTCACGCTGCCTCCTGCTGCTTGATCTGCTGCACCGCAGTGGCGAGCGAATCAATGCTGCGGAACAACTGCCGCGTCAGCATCCGGTCCGGAATCTCGATATCGAAGGCATTCTCGATGGCAAGCATCACATGGACGGTCGCCAGGGACGACAGGCCTACCTCGTAGAGATCTGTGCCATCGTCCAGCTGGTCCGCCGGAACCGTGAGTCTTGCTACCTCGCCAAGGATGTGACGGATCGTTGCTTTCATGCTGATCTCCAGCGATTGATACGGGAGCCGTTGAACACGGAATCGCCTTGGCGGGGCGTGCGTTCCTCCACCAATGGCGCGGCAAGCGGGGCGGATCGCACAAACTCAGAACGCGCTCTTGCCGGTCCATCCGTGCACTGCAGTTCGCAGGATGATGGAGATGTCCAGTTGGAACGACCAGTTGCGGATGTAGTAGATGTCGAACTCGACGCGCTTGCGCATCTTCTCGACGGTGTCGGTCTGGCCGCGCAGGCCGTTGATCTGCGCCCAGCCGGTGATGCCTGGCTTGACGCGGTGCCGGAGCATGTAGCGGTCGATCAGTTCCTTGTAGAACTCATTGTGTTCCATTGCATGGGGGCGTGGACCGACCACCGACATCTCGCCCCGCAGCACGTTGAGGAATTGGGGCAACTCGTCCAGGCTTGTGCGGCGCAGGAAGGCACCGATGCGAGTCACCCGCACGTCATCGCGCGTGGCCTGTGTCACACCGGCCTCCTGGTGCACCATCATGGTACGGAATTTGTAGACATTGAACGGAGAGCCGTCCATACCGAGCCTTCTCTGGCGGAACAGCACAGGGCCCGGCGAAGAAAACTTGACCAGGAGTGCGATGGCCAGCAGCACCGGCGACAGGCAAAGCAGCACGCACAGCGCGAAGACCCGGTCGAAGCTCGCCTTCAACAGCCCGGTGATGCCGGACACAGGCGGACTGTTCAGGTCGATCACCGGCATGCCGAGGAAATTGCTGAAGCGGTGACCGAGCAGTTCCACCGACATGATATCGGGCACCCAGCGCACGTCGACCATGTCATTGCGGAACTGGAACACCACGTCATAGAGGTCGCGGCATGCTGCCATCGGCAGCGTCAGCCAGATCTCGCGCACGCCATTGCTGCGTACGAAGTCACAGACGTGCTGCAGCGACTCGAGCCTTGCCACGCCCACGGGAATCGGCTTCTCGCGCTCGTCGTAGATGCCGACCACATCGTAGCCGGCGCCGCGGATGCGCTGCACGCGCTGGTACAACTCATTCCCAAGCGTCCCATAGCCAAGGATGACGACGCGCTTGGCGTTGAGGCCTTGTTCACGCACACTGCCCAGCATGCTGTACAGCACCAGGCGCGATACCACCAGCGCGGCGGCGACGCTGAGCAGCCACGTCATGGACCACAACCGCGAGAGTGCGGCAACCTGGTGCATCAGGAAGACTGTGACCAGGCCCAGCAGACAGACCGCGCACCACGCCGCCACCGTGCGCAGCGCCAATGCAGCCAGGCTGCGGCCGCGCCAGGAACTGTAAAGGCCGCAGGCGGGAAACACCAGCAAGGCACCCACCGCGCACAAGGCTATGAGGAAACCGTGCACCGGTGAGGCACCGCGGATGCCGTGGGGGAAGAGCAAGGCACCGACCACCACGCCGCAGGCGGCGATGATGGCTGCATCGGCGATGCGGTACATGATTTGCAGGGCGGCTTGCCGCTCGGCTACAAAAGCTCGGTCTGTCGACATGAATGGCCTCCGCCTGGCAAACCCAAGCAGTGATGGAGACCATGATTGCGCCGCAAGGGCGCCACGTCTGTTTGCTTACGCACACAGAGGCCGGCTCCGGCCCCTGCCGGCGTCAACGCATCAACGGCACCGGTGCGAGGTGCGTCAACACCTGCTCGTGCCCGTTCTGCAATGCCCAGGAGCACCACTGACCGCGCTGGAAAGGCTTGTCACGCCCGGCCAGCCGGGTCGCGAGCACCTCCAGCCAGCGATGTGTTGGCGCGGCGACACCCGTGACAGGTACCGCCAGCATCAGCACAAGCACCAGGCTTGCTGCCACGACCGGGGCCGAGCGTACCGGCCGTTCCGAGTTCAGGACAAAGGGCAGGCTCACGCCAAAGCCAAGGATGAGTCCGCTCAGGACCTCCGAACTGGAGTGCGCGTCCAGTTCCAGTCGCGAAAAGCCGACCAGCAACGCGAGCAGCATGCCCATGCAGCCGGCGCCAAAGGCAAGGCGTTGCCACGAGTTCGGGACCAGTAGATAGAGCAGTACCGGCAGTACCGATGCGGCCATCATGCTATGCCCTGAGAAACCCGTGAAATCGAGCGCGGCGCTGCCGATGCCCCAGCCCATGAACGCCAGCTTGGAGACCAGCACCATCGCGGCCGCCACGCCGAAGCTCAGGAACCACCGCCACGCGCTGGCGATAGCGCGGGTGTGAAAGAGCCAGGCGGTGATCAGCATCGCGCCCGGCAGCAGCAGGGAGGTCTCGCCGAAGCGGGTGATGAATTGCCAGTTAAGCATGATTGCGTCGAGGATCGAGTACGCGAGAAAAGTAACACAGTTGAGCCATTTTCCAGTCCCCGCCACCGGCCGGTGGCAACATCTCCACCCAGCCAAAAGCATGACAAGTCGCAGATGTGCCGGACACGTAAAGCGGCTGGTCCGTTGCGCCTATTGGGCTGGCGGACATCGCGGGCGCCGCGGCCGCCACGCGATGCGCTGCGTGGCGGATGCGGCTTCTGGTCGATAGGCGTGCCACCGCTGTTTGACTATCGTCTGAACAGTGGCCCGCCGAGCGGAATCGTGCCGGCCACTTTAGAGCCCGCATGGTCCCCCGGTCGGCGGGCTCTTTTTTTTGCTCGCGGTTCCACGGCAAGCGTGCCGATACCGATCAACGCCGATGCGGGCGGGCCGCCAGTCCCGCGCCGGAACAAAACAAATAGGCCACGGTCCGCCGCTTGTGCTACGCGGCTGTTACCGTGGCCATCAAGATCCGGCGCAGCACTGGCTGCAACCGAAATGCGCGTGTGCGTATCCGAATTGAATACGCACCGGATCGCTCCGGTCCCCCGAACACGCGCTTTTCGCCTCCCCCTTTGTCTTGCCGGCGCCTTGCCGCGTCCCGATACTCGCAGAGCGCATCGCCTTGCCTGGCTGGTTGGCGCCGCCGCTAGCCCGTGGCCGCGTCATTGCGGCCGTCGTGCGCCTGCTCGCCCGCTACCACCACGCAATACTCATGGCGGGCAATCAGTCCCTCCATGACGGTTGCCAACTGCCGGCGCGCTTCCTGCTCGCCGGCGAAGGTCGCCGCGGCAATGGCTGCCTCTTCACAGCTATAGCGCCGGCCATGCAGTTCGCCGCGATAGAGCAGTGGCCCATCGCGTCCGGTCGTCAATCTGATTTCATAGCAACATGCCCACTTGCCCCGGCCTTCGGGCACGGCAAAGCCGCGCACAACCAGGACGTCCAGTCCCGCGTCCATATGACCCCCTCTGCAACGCGCGGCGGCCGTATTGAAGTTGATATTCCCGGCTTCGTTACCCGCGCGCCTTCAGCATAGTTGCCAGCGCGGCCGTCCGCCCTCATCCCCTTGCCGTAGATCCACCTGAACGAATGGGGGAAGGATCCGGCGCGGGTGTCATGGAGAAGGCGCTGCGGGGAAGACACTGGCCGCCGGCGCGGACCAGTTCCACCGCCGCGCGCGCCTGCTCGGGCGTGGCCGGCACGGTCAGGCACCCGCTCGCGCCAAGGCGGGCGGCATAGCTTGCCACCCCGGAGCCGGACGCCTCGCACAGGATCAGCCAGCGCCTTGGCGCCAGGCGCGCGCAGAGGGTGTCGACGAGGACCTGCGGATCGGCGTCCGTGCCGCTGCAATCCAGCAGCGCGAAATCCACTGGAGCCGGAGGCATTTCCGCCGCTGGCGCAGCCAGCAGCCATTCGGGAGTCTGTGTCAATACCGGCGTGAGTGATGAGATTTCGCGAAGGTGGCGCAGCAGTCCGCGGCGCAGCATCATATTGTGGGCGAGCAGGAGCGTTGTCATCGACTCGGGGGGACGCGGGTGGACATCCGGCCGGCAGGCACAGGGATCGCCTATCGCATGCGGCACTTGTCAAAAGCGTAGCAACTACAACAAAGCGCCGCCTCGTGCGTTTGGATGAGGCGGCTCATGCCGACGATTGAAGCGCTTGCGGGTTGCCATGCCCCCGCCGGCCAGGCGGGGAGCAGGTACCGCTCTGCTCAGGCGGCCGCCTGGCAAACAGCGGCGAAATCAACCAGTTGGGCGGCGCCGCGAATCGGCGCGGCGGCAGCCGGGCCCGGCCAGCTCAGTTTCGCACCGCGCTGCAACGCCACGTAGACCGCCTCGCCCTTGTTGCGTACGTGCAGGCGTTGGTACAGGGTGCACGCATGGGTCTTGGCCGTGGCCACGGAAATGTTCAGCAAACGGCTGACGGTCTTGATCGGATAGCCGCGTGCCAGCAGTGCCAGCACCTCGTACTGGCGTTCTGTAATGTTGAGCAGATGCGAGCCCACTGATGGCGTTTCAGGCTCCGGTGCCACATCGGATGCGCGGCGCGATGGATGTTGAGTGGCGGTTGCGGCCTCGCTATCCGCCTGGCCGGGCCCGGCCAGCATATGCAGCGCCGTTGCGGCATGGCGCGCATTGTCGGTCGGCCACGGCGAGACGCCATCGGCGCCATGCGCAGCCTGCGCGCGCGCGGGGAAACACTCGCCATCGGCCAGAACCAGGCGGATCGCCGCGTCGAGCATCTCGGCGCTGCAGCCCTTGGACAACACGCCTCGCACATTGTCTGGCATCCGAGCGCTGATCGAGTGCGATGGGATCTGGTCCGACAACACCAGTATCCGCCTGGGCATCAAGGTCTGGCAGATGTCTCCCAACGACTGCCAGCCTGCATCCTGGTCCGGCGGCAAACCATAGACCAACAAATCGGCGTGGCAGAGCCATTCGGCAGGATGGGGCAAGGAAGTCGGATCGATGTCGACCAGATCGCCGTGGAGTCCAGCTTGAGTTAACAGATGGCGCAGACCCAGGCGCAGCAGAGGATGTGGCTCGATCAAGAGGATTGTGGCCATGGCCGCTCTCTTTTATTGTTTCGGCATGGCGAGCCCCGCGACAACCCGCGCATGCTAACGGAACTGACCGCTATGTTGCGGTTGCAGTTCCATACGATCCGTCTCGTCTCCAGGCCATGGCAACGCACCCGTCCAGGTTAAGCTGCCCGACTGACCATCCCGTGGAGTCGTTTCGAATCGCCCCGTTTGCGTTTTTTACGCTTTAGATGTTTCTTAAGTCAGAGTTAAAGAACTCTAACTCTGGGTATCAGGATATGCACAGGTGCGGGTGAATGCAAGGGAGGGTTACACCCGTCAAAGGATGTCGCGCGATGCCAACGGCGCCATGTACGCAACCGCACCGCGCGGCGTCGAAACCTGTGGCACGCGCGATCCGGGGATGCCGCATGGATTCGGCGTTATAATTATCGGCATTAAACTTCACTATGCATTTCTACCCGGATGCATTTAGCGATCGCTTAAGTGCCTTATGAATCAATATCTTAGCTGCCCGTTTGGGCATTGTCATGCAGCCCGGTAAGGCCCCCAATCTGAGCCTCACCCGAAGCGAATTCGCGGCCGTCCGCGCCTACGTGCAGGGTATGCCGGCCGCGATGGTTGCCGGGCGCTACCTGTCCGACGACGGCGATGACGACGCTGGTGGCGAGTCCGCACTGCGCTTGCTGCTCGGCCTGCGTGACCGCATGGTACAGCTGGCGCACCTGCATAACAGGCAGGATTTGGCCGAGTTGCTCGAGCTCGGCCCCGGCCGCTCCAATCGGGGCATGGACCGGCGCGTGGAAGCCCTGGCCGAACTGGAGCGGCTCGGCACCGCACGGCCGCGTGCGGATCATGGCATCGAGCTATGGTTTGCTCCCGCCCTGGCGCGACGATTACGCGCCCAAAAGATATCCAATCTGCATATTTTGGTTGAACTCGCCAATCGCCACGGCGGTGCGTGGTGGCGATCGGTTCCGCGTATCGGGGCGCTCGCCGGGACGGTCATCAACCGCTGGCTGGCCGATCATCGCGATGTCGTCAGGGACGAGCGGGGCGAGCCACTGCTGCGCGAGCATTTTGGCGCCCAGGGCCGCTTGACGGAGGCCGCGCTGGGGCCCCGCATGCGCCAGCTTGTGCCGTTCGAACTCATGCGCGAGGACGGATCCGCGACGGCGCAGGCGACCCAATACAATAGTGATTCTAACGTCTCTTTTGGTAGCGATCTTGCGGCTGTCCACGGGTGGCTTGCAGCCAATCGCGCGCAACGGAGTACCTGGTTGGCCTATCGCAAGGAAGCCGAGAGGCTGCTGCTTTGGTCCGCAATGGAACGGCGGAAGCCGCTGGCCGCGTTGGACGGCCAGGATCGTCTGGAGTACTTTGGGTTCCTGCGCAATCCCGGTCCCGTCCGGCTATGGGTCGGACCGCGCGCTCCCAGGGAATCGGCAGCGTGGCGTCCGTTCACCGGTCCGCTGTCGGAAAGCAGCGTGCTTCACGCGTCGCGCATCCTTGGTGCGCTATTTGAGTGGCTGCAGATTCAGGGTTATCTTGCGGACCATGTCTGGCAGCCCGAGACACGGGCCAACGCGCAACGTGCCGCGATGCCTGCCGGGGTGGGCAGCCCGCTCTCGCTCGATTCCCTTTCCCGGTTTCTGGATTGGCTGGCTGCTCGGGGGCGGGACGCCGAGGGGCTGCGGTACCGTGCCGCGGAGGCAGCGGTTCGCTTGCTCCAGGAGCAACATATTGGTTTTGCCGACCTGACGACATTCACGCGCGACAAGCTCGGCGTGGCCGGCGAACCCGGCTGTGGAGATAAAGCCCTCAGCGCGCCGGCGCGTATCGCGCTGGAGCGTCACTGGCAAGACCGCGGACTGGACTGGCACGGTCAGGCTGGCCAACCGATCGTGCTGATCGGACCTCCCCGGCTGCCACCCACCGGGCGAGCCAGGCGCAAAGCCGACATGTCGCCAGGTGCCGGTTACTCGGTGCGGGGCCTGCACGCGCTGTTGAGCCAGGCGATCGAACGCTATCGCGAAGAGGAAGATGCGGGATTCGCGGCGCGCTCTCCGCGTGATCTTGCGGGGCGGCGAACCCGCATGACGCGCGCGCCCGATGCAGGGGCCGCAGCCGGCATCATCGCGTCGGGGACACCGGCCATCGGATGACGCCTCGTGGACGAACGAGCCGCGGCCACCGTCCCCTATGCTGCCGCCCAGCCGTCAGCCCGCAGGCTTGTCCAGGCCGAAGCGTGCCTTGAGTGCCTCAACCAGGGCTTCGCGGGCGCCGCGATCGCCCACCTGCACGTCCAGCATCACGCGGCCGGAATCCCACTCCTTGATCGTTCCCAGCAATAGGCCACCATCGCTCCGGATCTTATATTGGCGACTGATTTCCTTGATCTTGCGCGCTTTTCCTTCCTGTGCATGCTTGCGAATGGCCTCGACCTCGCGACTGGACAAGCCGTCCGCCATGATCCGGGCAGCCAGGTCGCGGGTACGGTCCTCTCCCACGATCTTGCAATAAAGCGTCAGTTCGTAACCGGTCGCAATGCCGATTGCACTGGGCCGCTCGCGCATGACACCCAACACAGAATCCGGGAGCCTTAACAGCGCGAGGGTCTTGTTGACGGTCCCTGCGGACATGCCGGTCAGCTCGCAGATATCTTCCTCCTTCTGGACCTTGCCTTCGTCGAGGAGTTGCCGCCAAGCGATTGCATTGTCCAGCGCCGACTGGTCGGAACGCTGTTCATTGAGCAGGAAGGACAAGCGATAGAAATCGAGATCGCTCAGGTTGCTCTCGATGAAACATTCCATCTCGAGCTTTCCCGCCGATGCCAGCGCGCGCTTGCGGTAATGGCCGTCGATCAGGATGTAGTGCCCTGGACGCGCCGGATCCGGCGTAGCCAGGCCCGGGGTCTTCTGACCATGCGTGGCTATGGAAGCGGCCCGTTCCTGGACCACCACCGGATCATAGATGCGGCGCGCATTGAACGGGTTGTCGTGCAGTTGTGCCAGAGGAACCTTCATCAGGATCCGCCCGTCCCCCTCGTCCTCCGTCTCACTTTCAGCGCTGAAAATGGGATTCGGCTCGCGGCTGCGCGCTTGCAACAGACCATTGGGATGCTGCGAAATTGCCGCTTCGGCACGGGCAAAGCGGTCGAGCGCGTCGCCCCGCGTCTTTTCGGCCGCCATTCCCGCCAGCATGCCTGCCTTGAGGCTTTTCAATTTTGTTGCCATACCTATTGCTCAATCAAAGACAAGACTTCGTCGACCATCATGTCGACTTCCTGCACGGACTCACGCGCGCCCGCCACACCATGCACCGTGCACCCGATCGCCTGGCATTCGCGGAAAGCCGAACGTGAGCCAATCATGGAATGCATCAGGGGCACCTCCGAATCGTCGCCCAATATTTCAATCGCCTGGCGTGCAATGGAAACGCGCCGCTGGACCATGTTTGCCATCACGCGGATGCGGAGCGTCTCGTTCTGGACCTGCGCATGCTGGGCCAGCGTCTTGGCCGCCACGGCAGCCCAGAGATCGGGAGGAGACGGAACGACGGGAATGATCGCCAGATCGGAGATCAACAGTGCGCTTGAGGGAGCCGCCGAATGCACGGCTGGGGGGCAGTCCACCACGATGTAATCGTAGTCCTGCACAAACTTCCTGACCTCGCGATGCATGGCGCCCCCAGATGGGGCCAGGCCGATCACGGACGCAGGAAAGGGTCGCTCGTCGCTCGCCTGCGCGGCCCAACGCGTGGCGGTGCCCTGCTCGTCCATGTCTACCAGCATCGAGCGTGCGCCGCGCAGACCGAGCGTACCCGCGAGATGCATGCTGACCGTGGTCTTTCCGCACCCGCCCTTCTGGTTAAAGACCGTGATGATTTTTGCTGGCACTAAGACCTCTCTTTCAGCGCTGAAAGCGCGATTAACTCTAGCCGCAACTTTAGTCAAAGTGACGTGCTGGCTCAACTGTTTTTTGAATTTATATTTAAAATATAAAATTACTGGTGGCATTTCGCTTTATGGAAATGAAAGATTTCCACTTGAAATGCGGCATGAAATACGCCTAAAGTATCGATAGTGCGTCTTTCGACGCACATGACACAACTAGACAAACTGGTTATGATGCCCGCTACAGTCGAGTCAAGTCGTGTCACCTCGTCGGCGTCCGTTCGGTAACTACGAGAACTTAGCGTGCTTGAACGGTTGTTAGCGTTGTTAGCGTTGTGTACAAGAACTTGCTTCGAAAGGAAATTCACATGGCAACCGGTACGGTCAAATGGTTCAATGAGACCAAGGGCTTTGGCTTCATTACCCCGGACGACGGCGGTGCGGATCTGTTCGCGCACTTCTCCGAAATCCAGGGTTCGGGCTTCAAGACGCTCAAGGATGGTCAGCGCGTCACGTTTGAAGTAAAGCAGGGCCCGAAGGGCTTGCAGGCATCCGCCATCAAGCCGGCCTGATCTCACGAATCACGCCGAAATCGCCGATCACGCGAGGCTTCCGGGCCAAGCGTGGTCAGCAAAGCAAAAGGCAAGCGTTTTCGCTTGCCTTTTGTGTTTACACAGCCGGATGGCCACGCCTCGCCTACCGTCTGTTCCCAGGCGCCGTCTCCGCGACGGCTCCCCCATCGGAAGCGCCCGCCAGGCAAGACCTGCGGACAGCCACGATGCTTCTTATCTCCGCAGGCACAAATACCCTCCAGTAACAAAAAACCCGCGCGCTGGATCAGCCCGCGGGTTCCGCACCACGTATGGCCAGGATCAGGCCAGCTTGCGAACGCTCGTCCGGGAAGGCTGCAGGATCAGCGCCTTGGAGGAATCGGCGTCCACCTTGGCGCCTGGATAGACCACCAGCACATCCTTGAGCGCCTTGCGGAACAGCGCGCGGAATTTACGCTCGCTCTCGGTTTCCGTGCCGAATTGCATTTGCAAGGCTTCCCAGGGGATCTCGGTACGGCGCTGGATCGTGAAAAAACGGTAGGTTAGCCAGGAGTAAACATCGAGCGCGAACGGGGATTGCTTGAGTGCTTTCAACGCACGCATATCAACCGGAACCGGCCGATTAACCAGTTCATTGAAAAACGGCTCGGACAAGACCACGAAACTCTCGAACATGGATCCCTGGCCAGGCTGCATGGGATCCCACCACGTCGACAGCTGGTCTGCCAGCAGGTAACCAACACGGTCAATCGAAAGAGGCTCGTGGCTCTGGTTTTGGTTCTGGCTGGGCGTTGACTTGTTCTGGACGATCGCAATTGTGGCGGAGAACAGACGGATCATCTGTTGCCGCACCAGGGTCATGGTTCCGCGTTTACCTCCTGTGGCCATCGGAATGCCCAGGTTGTACATGAACTCGGACAAGGAGTTGCCAAGCGAGATGCGACGGTCCTCTACGGTTCCCGTAAACTCGCCCCGCTTCTTCTTGGCCATGATTTCCTTGCCGATCCAGGCAAGCATAAGGCGCGGATAGGAGCCGTAGGGATACCCGAGCGACACCGTCTCGGATACCAGTTTCTGGCGACCATTGCTCGCTTTTTCTGAACGCTGCTGGGTGAAATAGCCAGGCTGGATCATCAGCGAAATATTCCCGCTGGTCCGCGTCCACACTGGGGGAGCACCCTTTGGCGCGCGATAAGGCAAGGTGACTTGCACACTGGCCCGGCTCAGAAAGCCGACTTCGCCGCTTTGCCAGGCGTCTTCACGCTCCATGGCCTGGGCTTCGTCAAAGAGCCGCTGGAATTTCTCGGACGGAACCAGACTGTTCTCGTCGCCGGGAACGATGATGCGGGAGGGCTCACTGTCCACATCGGCGGGACCGCGAGACCCAAGGATGGTCTGGTTGCGTTTGATCGGCATATTGGCGTGCTTCGGAATACCCGACTTTTTACGCGAAGCCAACAGCCTTGTCACGCAGAAACGGGTTCAGTAGACGAATTTCCTGCAATGCCGCGTGTTTTGGGGTGAGGGGTCTCCAGACTGGTCGCATGGTTGCCGGCGGTGGGCAATCCCGGAGGGTTGTCCACGGACGGCAACCCATCAGCTACCGGTAAACGATAAGAGTATGGGTTAACTACTTGTAAACCGTATACGGAGCGCCCAAGGCTCTGATTCTTAAGCAGAAATATGACCTCACCGAACCCGATTCTGCGTGAAACCGTACTCGATTCTGCGAAGTGCTGTACCTGATTCTGCGGTATACCGAACCCGTTTCAGCGCAAAGCCCGAACCGGTTTCTGCGGGGATAAGTCGCTGTTCCCACAGGCTTTTCCACAGTCTCTCGGGCGAAAAGCGTACCCGTTTCTGCGTATCAGGGGCGTTTTTCGTCACGTATACCGTCGGGATCCGGTTTACGGACTAGTTATCCCCGCAGAAACGGGTACGCCGCCTATCCCGCCAAAGCCCTCTCTCATCGCGCCCGTACCCAATTCTGCGTAACAAGGGTGCTTGCCGTTTCATTTCCGTACCCAATTCTGCGCGGCGCCATTTGAAATCCGAGCCCCGGCCCTTGGCGCACGCAAAACGTACCCATTTCTGCGGCGTACCCAATTCTGCGAATCACGGATTCCGTTGCTCCACAGTGCTTTGCGTACCCGTTTCTGCGGGCTTGGCAAGCAAGCTTTTAGCTCGAAGCGTACCCGTTTCTGCGCACACCTGCCGCCACTGTTTTCCGCAAGCCCGTCCTCTTTTCTATTATACACAACATTCTTATTGAAAGCGAGTGCTTGCACTCAAAGATCATAAATAAATTAAAGGCTTTCCGGTGGTGTACCCGTTTCTGCGTGCTGTTGGTGGTGAGGGGATGGTGGAGTGCCCCGGCGGTGCGCGACGACTAGACGGGTGCGTACCTATTTCTGCGACGGAAGAAACGCCTTCGTCGCGTCCAGGGCGTACCCATTTCTGCGGGGGAGCACGGTTTTCCTTGCCGCGGCAAGGAGTTGGCGTGGCGCCAGGTGGCGCGGGGGCTCTGCGTGAGGGGGGCAACTGCGCCACGGTGCCCGAAAGCCGCGCACTCCGTACCCGTTTCTGCGAGACGGGCGCGGTTGCGCTAGTGATGGGGCCTGGCCGAAAAATTAGGGGGCGTACCCGTTTCTGCGTTGCGGCGTTGCATCATCGCGCTGCTTGCGGAGAGGCTTTCGCCCAGCCTCGGGGGGTGGAGGACGGATCTGGCGCAGCGCGTACCCGTTTCTGCGTGACGACTTGCTGCGTCACAGCCGGCAAACGCCGTTCAGTTGCCGACGCGAAGCGCCTGAATGATGAGGCGTACCCATTTCTGCGTAGCTTTTGGCCATCGGAAATGGCCGCGGGTGCTCAACGCGCCTTGGGCGTACCCATTTCTGCGGAGTGATTTGGGGTGTCCGGGAGTTCTCTTCAGCCCCGCCGCAGGCGAGCGTACCCATTTCTGCGTGCATTGCCGGGAGCGCTTTCGCCAATGGGGCTGATTTGGGCCGGCAGGCGGCGGCGGCGCCGTTTGGGGCCGCCAGTGCGTTGCGCTGCCAGCTGCATGCCGGCATGGATGCCGCACGGTTGGCGGTCCGCCGTAGCGCGCCGAGTGGGTGTAGGGCCATGCCTGGCCGATCCGCCGCGCACGCAGTACGCGCGGGCGAAAAAAAACCCCCCCCCCCGGGGGGGGGGGGGTTTTCCTGACTGGGCGCACCCCAGGGCGGGGTGCCAGTCTATTGCTTACAGCGGCGTGATGTTCGCGGCTTGCAGGCCCTTCGGGCCGTTCTTGACTTCGAACGACACGCGTTGGTTTTCCTGCAGCGACTTGAAACCTTCCGAGCGGATTTCAGAGAAGTGCGCGAAGAGATCGTCACCGCCAGCGTCCGGCTTGATGAAACCGAAGCCCTTGGCGTCGTTGAACCATTTAACGATACCGGTTTGCATGGTATTGCTTTTCCTGGGAAAAATTTAAAAGAAACGGATAGCTCACGCGTATCCGAGCAAAGCAACTCAAGGAAAGGACACCATGGACAACGGAAGTACCATGACGGTGGCTAACGAATGTGCTGTTGCCTCGTCGCTTGAATCTAGCGGGGTTTATACGGCGGATTAGCGTCAGCGTCAAGGTAGGGTGATTCTGGATGTCTGCCCGGATCCACTGCGGATCGTCATGGGATCATCACATTTTTCAGATGATGCCTATTGGCCGGCAGCGGTGCAGGGGGGAAGAAATTGCCAGACAGTACGCTTGGCCGCACGTGCACAGCGTCAGTAGCCTGGGCAGGAACCCGCCAGCAAACCCCAGTCTACCCGCCGGTGTCGCCGGAGTCTCACAGGTGAAGCGCTTGTTCAACTTGAGCGAGCACCGACCGGCGCGCGCACTGAGTTGCTGGCCGGGCTAACCACGTTCCTGACCATGACCTGCATCGCCGGCTTCTTCGTGATCCTGGCACGCGATCACCTTAAGGTCAAAGGCGCGATCCTGATCGGCATCCTGCTGACCACCATCCTTAGCTTCGTAGTCGGCGACAACACGTTCCACGGCCCTCCATTGCGCCGATCCTGCTCGGCCTCGATATCTCCGCCGCCCTGTCGATCGGCATCATCAATGTGGTGCTGGTGTTCTTCCTGGCGGAGTTGTTCGACGCCACCGGCGCAGGTGGGCGTGGCCAATCGCGCCGGCTTGCCTTGCTAAAGGCGGGCAAGATGGACCGGCTTAACAAGGCACTGATGGCCGATAGCACGGCGATCATGGCGGGATATTTCCCGGCACCTCGTCGTGCACCACTGCCTACATCGAAAGCGCATCAGGCGTGCAGGCAAGTGGATGGACCGGGCTTACCGCGGTCACGGTGGCGACGCTCTTTCTCGCCAGCCTGTTCATCGCTCCGCTCGCGGGCACCGTGCCCGGCTATGCCACGGCGCCGGCGCTGCTCTACGTGTCATGCCTGATGTTGCGCGAGCTGGTGGACCTGGACCGGAGCGATGCGACCGAGGTGGTACCCGCCGTGCCGACCGCGCCTGGCATGCCTTTCACCTATTCGGTGGCAAAGGGCGTGGCTTTTGGCTTCATTACCTATGCGGGGCTCAAATTGTTGACAGGGCGGGCCCGCACGGTCCCGGTCCTGGTGTGGATCGTCGCAGTTGTCTTTGTCTTCAAGTTCTATCGCTTGCCGGGGCATTGAGCCCGCAGGTGCGATTGGCCCGCGACGACGCGCGTACCCGTTTCTGCGTCGCTCGCGGAGCGCTTTGCCGCCTCCGGGATCGCTGGAGCGTACCCGTTTCTGCGTATCCCCCGAAACGTGCCCGAGGTTTGCCAGGCACCCAAACTGTCGTTCTTTTTACACAAAAAGTAAGTGGCCAATTACCTCGCAAGGCAGATGATCTTGGGCAGGTGGCTCATACGAAAGGATGATATTCGGCTGAGTGCCCATACTGAGGGCTGGACAAACAGGCCCAAATGCACTGAACTAGAGGCGTGGCAGATAGCGGGGCGCTTTAAGGGCGCCCCTTCTTGACTCCGGCACTCCGGGGTCGCGCCGCTGGCGCAGTGTAGTCAGGCCTGAAAATCTAGACAGAAACAAGTCCACCGCACACAGACGGCAAGGACTGAACGATCAGACCATCGTCCAGATGGCTTCGCCACCACGAAAGGAGCGCGCGGATACACGCCCGCCCGATTAGAAGAGCAAACAATAAGATCAAACATAAGTGGTAATCGCGAACGTGTAGTGCCGGGGGTGTTGTTCAACGGGGATCACATCATGACCGCAGGAGAAATCCGGCGACCCGCCATGGGGCCCATCAGCGAGTCCGCCAGCCTGTCCATTCACCGTGCCTGGTTGGCTTTGGGGGAAGCCGCAGCCGAGGCACCGCGCCGAAGCCGCATCAGCGAGCGGGGCGATCCTGCCGCCAGTACCGTCGAAGCATTCCTGAGCCAGGACGAGACGCTGCTACCCCATGTGCGGGCAGCGATCGAGCAATTGCTGCAGCGGCAACGCTCGCTCGAAAGCGAACTGTCCCGCCAGCGCGAGTTGCTGCAGGAATGGATCCTTAGCCAACTGACCTACAAGGCGCTCTATTACCGTTACTCGGGCCAGTCGCTGGAGGCACCGCGCAGCGAGCTGACGCGCGAGAAAGACGAGGTGCGCCGGCGTATTCGCGACCAGCTCCAGGCCGGAGGCGACCACACCGCCATTCTCGGCGAGCAGTCCCGCAGTCAGTCCAAACCGTAATGCCGACGTTGCGCGTGGGGGAGCCTCCCCAACCGACTCAGCTTGGCCGCAAACAGAGCCCGCATCAGAGCGCGGCCGTGGCGGAAGCTGGAATAGTCAAAGTGCTCAATGTCAGGGAGAACGTTATGGACCGACTGTGCAAGGCGGCGACACGCACCGCACAGGTGCTGGTCGTATCGCGCCACGAACCCTATGGATTTGACCCGGCCCAGTTCGGCTCCGGCTGGGAGATTCGCCATATTCAGCAGATCCGGGATCTGAGCCGGGTCGTACGGGGCAGCGCGCCGATGGCTGGCGTGCTCGATCTCGAGAGCGAATACAGCGATGCCGACCTGATGCAGCTCGAACAAAGCCTGCAATACCTGCACGTGATGTGGGTGGCGATCACGTCGTCGCGCATGCTGGAAGACGAACGCGTGCGGCGCTTGATACGCGACTACTGCGTGGACTACGTGCGCACGCCGTTCTCGTTCAGCGAACTGCTCTACACGCTCAAGCACGCGCACGGCATGGCCTGCCTGCATGGCGCCCGCAGCCACGAACTGATCGGCCACGGACCGATGATCGGCGAGTGCGCGGCCATGCGTTCCATGTTCCGCTCGCTCGCCAAGGTGGCGCACAACGAGGCGCCCGTATTTATCTCCGGTGAGTCCGGCACCGGCAAGGAACTGGCGGCGCAAGCCATCCATGAAGCCTCGAGCCGCCGCAAAGGTCCGTTCGTGGCGATCAATTGCGGCGCAATCCCGCCGCACCTGGTGCAGTCCGAATTGTTCGGCTACGAGAAGGGCGCGTTCACCGGCGCCAACCAGCGCAAAATCGGCTGGATCGAGCAGGCGCAGGGCGGCACCCTGTTCCTCGACGAGATTGGCGACCTGCCCCTGGAAAGCCAGGTAGCCCTGCTGCGCTTCTTGCAGCAAGGCACTATCACCCGGCTCGGCGGGCACCAGTCGATCCCGCTGGATTTGCGCATCATCTCGGCGACACACGTGGACCTGGTGGCGGCCCAGTCGGACGGTCGCTTCCGTGCCGACCTGTTCCACCGGCTATGCGTGCTGACCCTGTCGATCCCGCCATTGCGCGAACGCGGCGAGGACATCCTGCTACTGGCCAACTCGGTACTCGCCGAACACGGCCACGAGGCGCACCGGCGCATTCGCGGATTTTCGCCGTGCTCCACCCAGGCCATGATGCAATATGAGTGGCCCGGCAATGTACGCGAACTGATCAACCGGGTACGGCGCGCCATCGTGATGACCGATAACCGCAAGATCACCGCAGAGGACCTGCAGCTGCACGGCGGCAGCGACTCACCGCGCAAGACCCTGGATGCGATCCGCGAAGAGGCTGAACGTGAGGCGATCCGTACCGTGATGGCAAGTCACGGCTTCCATGTGGTGCCGGCCGCGCGCGAACTCAACGTCTCGCGGGTCACGCTATACCGGCTGATGCACAAGCACAATATCCGTATCGAAGCGCGCCCCGGCGCCGGCGACTAACAACACATCGCCGCAGAAGCGGCATACAGGACGGAAGCGGGCTGCGGCCCGCTTTTTTTGGGGGAGGACGGGAGCGGCCTACCTGATTCAGAACGTATAAGGGAAGCGCAGCGTCACTGTGTAGTTCGCCGCGTCGGGTGTCAGCCCGAGGCCGATCGCGGCGCTCACCGACCAGCCTTTGGTGATCACGTGATTCAAGCCGAAGGTCATGGTGGCCACATTGGAACGGCTGCCGATGACGGTCTGCGTAACGCCGGCGGTGGTGACCTGCGTGCTGCCCGAAATGGAGGCATTGAAGGCCAGCGACATCGACGTGCGGTCGTTTAGCGCGAGCGCGAGGCCGCCGCCAAAGCCGAACGTGTCGCCCAGCTTGACGTCGGCCGGCGTGACCTGTCCCTGCACCGAGGAAATATCGCTCACCGAGCGCTTGATGTTGTAGGTGTAGCTGGCATTCACGAACAGCACCACCGGGTCGTAGGTCTTGAGCAGCGACAGGCCGGCGGTAACGGCCCATACGCCGTTGCCCGTGGGCAACTGGTCGGCGATATTGAGATTGTTGTTGTTGGGGTCCGCCGGAACCAGCTTGATGCCGAACGGCGAGCGCCCGGTGGGTGCGCGTACGCGGATGCTGCCGACGACGTCGGGCGCCGCGCCGCTCTCACGCAGGAACTGATAATACAACCCCATGCTGATGTCGCCCGGCGCTGCCGTGCTGAGCGTCGCGTCGGACAGGTTCGATGCGGAGCCGCCCGCACCGCCGGAGAGGAAATTGGTATTGCGGTAGATAAGCGGCAGGTCGAAATCCATCGAAAAGCGGTCGGAGAGACCATAGCGCGCGATGGTGTCGTAGGTGAGCGTGTACGACTTGGTCTGGTTGAGATTGATGGTGCCGAGGAAGATGGCATCCAGTGCCAGGAAGCCGGACAGCGACAGCGCGCGCCGGTCGTA
This sequence comes from Cupriavidus sp. SK-3, assembly GCF_000611145.1. NCBI lineage: Bacteria > Pseudomonadati > Pseudomonadota > Betaproteobacteria > Burkholderiales > Burkholderiaceae > Cupriavidus > Cupriavidus sp. SK-3. The sequence goes on from NZ_JFJV02000285.1 coordinate 81,738, forward strand.
GTAGCTATAGATGAAACCGCTGTCGATGGTCAGGCGCCGCTCGAACAGCGGCGCGTGCTCGCTCTGGTAGACCAGGTCCTTGCTCTGCACGCGTGCCTGCTGCTGGGTTTCGCGCGCATCCGAACCCACTACAGGGGTATCGCTGCCGGAAGTCGCGGAGGCTGCGGTGGCTGCGGTGGCTGCGGCTGTCGCGCCAGGTGTGGCAGGGCTGGCCTCTTGTGCCAATGAGGGAACACCGGCGGCGGTCATGGCGCCACCAGCGTTCCCCTCGGCACTGTTCCCCGTTCCTCCTGCCACCCCTCGTCCGCGCGCCCCGACCATTTCCAGGTCGTTCAGGCGCTGCTCGAGAGCCTTGATGGTCTTTTGCTGTTGCTCGACCAGATTCGTCAGCCGTTCGATCCGCTCGTCTGTGCTGGGCTGGACGCTGACCTGGGCCCACGCGCCAGTGGAGATCAGCGTACCCGCCAGGGTCCCCAGCAGAGCGAATTCGTTCTTCATCTTTCCCCCCGGAAATCTGAATGGGCGCGATGCGGGTGCGCCAGCCCTTGCATGGTGGATTATCGTCGCATCGTCGCCATCGCCGCTAGTGCGTCCCGCATGCTGGTTTGGGTCAGTTGCCGGTTTGACAGTTGCTGCACCTGCAGCGTGATGTTGGTGAGGTTGAGTACTTGCTGCGCGTCGCCGGTGATGCGCGCGGTTTGCATCAGGCTGCCGGTCTGCGCATTCTGCGTGGCGCTGCCCGCGGCCGATTGAATGGCCACCGAGACGCCACCGCCAGCAGCGATCGTGGCACTGGCAGTGATGCCGTTGCCCTGAGCCACTTGCGGTGCCGGGTTGCTGTTGCCCGTCGCCGCCTGGATGGGCGCGGTCTGCGTCGTGATGGTACTGACGTTGCTGGCTGAGTTGGCGTCGCCCGCGATCTGCGTGACCTGGCCCACGCCCGCCACCTGCACCGCGGAGCTGGCCACGCCGCCATTGCCCTGCACGTTGCCTGGCGCCAGGCTCTGCACCTGCGCCGACAGGCTCGCGGTGGCCTGGGAAACCGCCCTGGCGGCGGCCAGGTTGGCGGCCGCCACGCGCGCGCTCGCCGTCGCGATCGCCGTGTCGTTCTGCCAGCGCGAGACCATCTCCACCACGAAGCCGCTGACCAGGCTTGCACCCATGTATTTGCCGCGCACGGCCGCCAGTTCGTCGTCACCGACGAGCTCTGCCATGACCGGCGAGGCTACCACCGCGCTCAAGTCGTCCGTCACGGCAGAGGCGCGGGCGGCGGCCGATGCGGTCAGCGCCACGCTGGCCGAGCAGCTCAGGCAGAGGAGGCGAAGCGCGGCGTCCATGTCAGAAGTAGTCCATCCGGATCAGGCCAAAGTCCAGCGCTGCGGGCACCATGCCCCCGGCCAGCGCGGCGTTGGTCCGCTCGCGCAGGGCGGGCGCGGTGATGTTGAGCAGCGGCGAGTTCGGGTCGAACGGCCGGCCGACGATGGCGAACACCAGGCCGTTCCAGTTGGCCGCGAAGTCCTCCTCCTTGATGATGCGGTTCCCCAGCGCAGGATCGGCGACGAACACGCGCCCGTCTATTGCCTTGCGCACCACCACGAAATGCAGGTAGCCGTTGACGTCGAGCAGGGTGATGACGGGGATCTTGAGTTGCCGCAGGGCGCTGTAGTCGACCCGGAAACCTCGTCCGCGCAGGCCGAGCGTCTCCACGTAGTTGCGCATGTCGAGCATGGAGAAGCCGTTCTTGACCACGGTGTCGGCGTCGGCGATGCGCAGCATGTCCTCGACGATCCTGGGCTCCGCCAGGTCAAAGCCATAGCCGTAGCGCAGCAGCGTACCCACCGCGGCCGCACCGCAACTGAAGTCAAGTTGCTGGCGCATCATGTTCTGGTAGCGCATCTCGAGCATGCTCTTGACAGGCTTCCTGAGCATCGGCTGGCCGTCGATGTCGATCGTCATCGTGCTCTGACCGTGAGCGCTGAGTGCCGCTGCTAGCAGCACGCATGCCCCGGCCATGCGGAATAGCGCGCGCATGACACATCCCCCCGTTGGGCGGGATGAGCCGGTAACCCCCCGGTACCCGGCTCTCCTGCCGCGTTTATCCTGCTTCAATGGGCCGCGGTGGAAATCGCGAGCCCGTTGCTCTGTGCATTGCCGGCGCCAGCGGCGATGTTGACGCCGATATTGCCGACTGCGTTGACCAGGGCGCTGCCACTGAGCGTGGCAGCGTTGCTCGGCCGGCAGCCGCACATGGACAGATCGTTGCCGTAAGTCGTCTGGTCGTTTGAGGCGGTGGCCTTGGCCAGCACGCCGACTGGCGCACCGTTGCGGCCACCGCTGTTGCCGCTGCCCGTATTGACCGAGGCAGCCAGCGAATTGCTCTGCAGGTTGCCGGCGCCGGCAGCGATGTTCACACCGACATTGCCCTTGGCCCCGGCCAGCATGTTGTCGCCCATGCTGGCGCTGTTCGCCGCGCCGACCATATGCACGCCGTTATGCCCGGTCTTCTGGCTGGAGAAAACCTGCGCAGAGGCGAACACGTCCGACGCATCGATGCTGGCCAGCGCGGCCTGGTTGGATTGGCCATTACCCGCCCCCGCGGAAATGTTCACGCCGATATTGCCTTGCGCATTGAACAGCGCGTTGCCGCCGCCGGATGCGCTATTGCTGGAAGGGCCGATGCGCACGTTATTGTCGCGCGCGCTCTGCTGGCTGTTGACCACCGCGCCCGATTCGGACTTGAAGCGGATGTCGCCCCAGGCAAAGCCGAGGCCACGGACGTAGATGTCGTTGCTGATGGCGGTCTGGTTGAAGATATCGGCATCGTCCGCCCGATCGAAATAGCTGAAGCCGCCGGCAAACACACTGGTGGAAAGCGCGGTTATCGCTGCGATGGCGAGGATTTTCGTTTTCATGATTTTCTCCTTCCCTGCTTAAAAAAAAGTGCCCGCCGGGGGACGGAGCACAAAAACGTTGGACGAGATATTCCCCGATCCTGCCGTCTGGTTCAGCTGCACCAGGCCCGTCGCGTTGCGGTAGGCATCCGGCTGGATGACTGCCTCGCGGGGTCCCGCTGCGTGGCCCGCTGAACCCGGGCGACTCCCTCCGGCCGATTCCGCGGCGAGCAGGCCGTCGGAGATGGCTTCGATCCTTACGCTGGCGGCCGGCGCCAGCACTGCCGCGTTGCTTTGCAGGTTGCCGTTGCCGCTGGCCACGTTGGCGCTCAGCAGTCCGCTGCCATTGGCGAATGCGCCGTTGCCGATCTGGCTCACGGCGCCGCCCGCGGGGACGGACGCGCCAGCGTGCTGGCGCGACTGCACCGTAGCGCTGCCAATGTCCGCGATGGCAGCCTGGTTGCTTTGCGCGTTGCCGCTGCCGGCGGCCAGGTTAACTGCGGCGCGCCCGGCAACGCCGGCGAGCGCGCCCGGATCGATGCGCGCGCTGTCGGTGTCGGTGCCCTGGGCGTGGGATGGGAGGCTGGCCAGCAACAGACTGGCCAGAACGGCAGCATGGGTAAGAGTCATGGCCGGCCCCCCACCGCGAGCGGCGCCAGCGCGCGCATCAGGGCGCCGCTCATGCTGCCGGTAGCTTGCGCGACCTGGCCGGCGATGCCGCCCGAGACGCCTCCAGCACCACTGCCGTTGGCCAGGCCCTCGATCTGGCTGGACACCACGGCCAGCCGCCCGGTGGCAGGCTGGCCGGCGCCGGACACGGCGGTGCCGCCGATGCTGCGGCCCACCGCGGCAGCGAGATCGCTGTCGGTCAGGTCGCTCACCACGGCGGCTGCGGATTGCTGGAAACGGGCGGACGGAAACGGCTCGACAGCGGCTGCTACCGGCATGTCCCCCTGCGGAATGCCGCGATAGGCAATGTGCGGCTCGACGCTGCGCAGAACGACGATATCGCCTGGATCTGCACTCGCGGAGAAGGAAGCAAAGGCGGCGACAAAAGCTGCAAGACCGAGGGCGCAGGCCGCGCCAGCCGATACGAGCGCCTTCGTGCCGTCATTCGCGCAGGCGGCTGACGCATGGCAGAACTCACTCCCGCGTTGTAGGAATCGTCGCGTCATTTTTTTATATCTCCCTGTGCGGAGCAGAGCGACAAGCGTGCCAATACCCTGGGATCCAGCGCCGGCAAGGGTTTGCGGGTGTGTTGCCAGATCGTGTGTAAGTTCCCCGCAAAAGGGGGGACATTTTGGTTGCAGCACTGAAACACGCTGTTGGCAGTGAAGCCGGTTGTAAGCTATTGCCGATCTGCCGCCCAGCCATGATGGATCAGGCCAGACGCCGCGCCATGTGTGCCCCGACGGGCGGGCGGGCGCCGGTTACATTGCTGAAACAGGGCCCGCGGCGGCTGCCGTGCCCGCCTGCCTTTGCTGCCGGCCGCTTTTGTGCCCCGCAGCCCCCGTTTTGCCACGCGCAACGCCGTCCGGGGGTGCGATGGTCCCTACGCAGAAACGGGTACGCCCTGAGCTTGCAGGAGCATGGGTGCCACGCCGGCCGCACCGGCCACGCCGGCCTGCCCTGCGTGGTTGCGAAGCTGGCGATGCGCTCAGGCTGGCGCGCCTGGCAGGCCCGGCGTTGTGCCGCCGGCTTGTTGCGCGAGTCCGCTGGAGATCGGCTTGGGGCCCGGCTGGCTGCGTTCGCAACCAGCGGCGGCGAGCAGGCCGAGCGCCAGGAAGACGGCGGTCCCAAGGCGGCGGATGGTCCTTCTGTTCATGGTGCCTCCTTCCGACTGTCAAAGGGTTGCGTGCTGGAGGACGGAGCTTGCACGTTGGGGATGGCGCTCAACGGTCCGGTGGCGCCGTGCGCGCGCGGCGAAATGGCGCCTTGCCCGTCTTTCAGTCTAGCTGCTGGTGCCGGGATCGGGCCAAAACCGGGCCGCGGGCGGCTTGGGCAAAGCGTGCGATGGGCGGTATCATGAACCCTGGAGCGGAGAACAAGACGGGAGTGACTGCATTGGAGTCGCATCATGTTGCGCTACGCCATGGTTTTCTTCGTCATTGCCGTGATTGCCGCCTTGTTTGGCTTTGGCGGCATTTCCGCCTGGGCGGCCGCGTTCGCCAAGATTGTCTTCCTCATCTTCATCGTGCTGTTCATGGTGTCGCTGATATGGGGCCTGAGCAAGGACCGGCGCTAGCGCCGCCTATGACAACGGCGCTCATGGCCCCGCTCCTGCGGGGCCGCTCGCCGGCGCCGATCAATAACGGGATCCACGCGTGAATCCAGCTGATTCCCCCGACCGGTCCCTGGACCACAAGCCGCCCAGGCAACGCCCGGGCGGCAATGGCAGCTGGTTGCCCGATCGCCATACCGCCGCGCACACGGTCAGCGTGGTGCTGGCCGCGATACGCTCGTGGCTGGCGCACCGTGCCGCCAGCAAGGGCGCGGCGCTGTCCTTCTATATGCTTTTCTCGATGGCACCGATTCTGGTGCTGGTGATTTCCATTGCCGGCCTCTTCTTCGGCGCGGAGGCGGCACGCGGCGAAATATTCGCCCAGATCGAGGGCCTGGTCGGCGCCCAGGGCGCGGCGGCCGTCCAGCAAATCCTTGCCGCCACGCATCGCGCCGGCGGTAGCGGGGTGGCCGCCGCTATCGCCACCGGCATCCTGTTCGTCGGCGCCACCAGCGCCTTTGCCGAGCTAAAGGGCAGCCTGGACGAGATCTGGCAAGCGCCCGTGCCGCAAGGCGCGGGCTGGCAGCAATTGCTGCGTGCGCGTCTGTTGTCGTTCAGCCTGGTGCTGGTGCTGGGCTTCATGTTGCTGGTGTCGCTGATCGTCAATGCCGCGCTGGCCGTGATCGACCGCTTCTGGGGGCAGTTGTGGACGCAATCGTGGTTTGCGCCGGTCGCCGAAGCGCTCTCTGCGGCATTTTCCTTTTGCGTGGTCACTTTGCTGTTCGCCGTGATCTTCAAGATGCTGCCCAACGCGCGCATCGCCTGGCGCGATGTGATCATGGGGGCTGTCATTACCGCCCTGCTGTTCGCGGTGGGCAAGCGGCTGATTGGCCTCTACCTGGGCAATAGTGCCGTGGCTACGTCTTACGGCGCGGCCGGCTCGGTGGTGGCGTTGATGTTGTGGGTGTATTATTCGGCGCAAATTTTCTTCTTCGGTGCCGAACTCACTCGCCAGTACGCGCTGCAATTCGGCAGCCTGAGAGGGCAAAGCGGCGGCGTGCCGCCCGATCCTCGCGCCGCTGGTCCCGCGAACCGGTAAAATACGGCCCGATTCCCTTCGTGCATGCCCGCAGTGCCCGGCCCCCGACCGCAAGCTGATGGTCGCGCCGGCCCCTGGCGCCGGTCCGCTGCGCCCCGGGCCCTTATTTCATCTTCTGTTTGCCGAATCCACTGCCGTGAGCTCGCTCGTATCCGAAATTGCGCGTCGTCGCACCTTTGCCATCATTTCGCACCCTGACGCGGGTAAGACGACCCTGACCGAAAAACTGCTGTGGTTCGGCGGCGCCATCCAGGTCGCGGGCGAAGTGCGCGCGCGCAAGGCCGACCGCCATGCCACCTCCGACTGGATGGAGCTGGAAAAGCAGCGCGGCATTTCGGTGACCTCCTCGGTGATGCAGTTCCCCTACCAGGAGAACATCATCAACCTGCTCGATACGCCGGGCCACGAGGACTTTTCGGAAGACACCTACCGCACGCTGACCGCGGTGGACTCCGCTGTGATGGTGATCGACTCGGTCAATGGCGTCGAAGCCCAGACCATCAAGCTGCTCAATGTCTGCCGCCTGCGCGACACGCCCATCATCACCTTCATCAACAAGCTCGACCGTGAAGGCCGCTCGCCCATCGAGCTGCTCGACGAAATCGAGGACGTGCTGAAGATGCAGTGCGCGCCGATGACCTGGCCGATCGGCATGGGCAAGTCTTTCCGCGGTGTGTACCACCTGATCGACGACCGCGTGCAGTTGTTCGATCCGCACGGCGACAAGGGCACCTCGGCCATCGTCCAGGGGCTGGACAACCCGGAGCTGGACCGCGTGCTGGGCAGCCAGGCGGAGGAACTGCGCATCGAGATCGAACTCGTGCGCGGCGCTTCGCATGCCTTCGACAAGGACGCCTTCCTCAGCGGCAAGCAGACGCCGGTGTATTTCGGCTCGGCCGTCAACAACTTTGGCGTGCAATCGCTGCTCGACGCGCTGTGCGCGCTGGCGCCGCCGCCGCAGGCGCGCCATACCGAGTCGCGCGTGGTGGAGCCGCAGGAGCCCAGGTTCACCGGATTCGTGTTCAAGATCCAGGCCAATATGGACCCGCGCCACCGCGACCGCATTGCCTTCGTGCGCGTGTGTTCGGGCCGTTTCGAGCGCGGCATGAAGCTGCTGCACGTGTCCACCGGCAAGACCATGGCGATCAATAACGCCATCACCTTCATGTCGCAGGACCGCAATACGACCGAAGAGGCCTATGCCGGCGACATCATCGGCGTGCCCAACCACGGCACCATCCGTCTGGGCGACGTGTTCAGCGAGGGCGAAGCGCTCAAGTTCACGGGCATTCCTTCGTTCGCGCCCGAGTTCTTCCGCCGCGCGCGACTGAACAACCCGCTGAAGGTCAAGCAACTGCAAAAGGGTTTGCAGCAGCTGGCCGAGGAAGGCGCCACGCAGATGTTCCGCCCGATCGCTTCCAACGACCTGGTGCTGGGCGCCGTGGGTATCCTGCAGTTCGACGTGGTGGCGCACCGCCTGGAGCATGAGTACGGCGTCGACGCGATTTTCGAGTCGCACGATTGCGCCACGGCGCGCTGGCTCAAGGGCGATCCCGCGGAGATCGACAAGCTGATCGAAAAGGCCGGCCACAACGTGGCGCTCGACGGCGCGGGCGACCACGTCTACCTGGCGCCCAGCATGGTCAACCTGCGCCTGACGCAGGAGCGCTTTCCCAATCTGCAGTTCATGGAAACGCGCGAGATCGTCTGAGGCCGGGTGTCATGGACGAACGCCGCCCGCCCCGGGCGGCGTTCGTCAGTTCACGCGCAGCAGGAAGTGCAGCACCAGCGCGCCGCCCGAACACAGTACCACCGCATTGACCATGCGCAGGAACTGCTCGCGCGACAAGCGCAGCGTGATCCTGCGCCCGGCCCACAGGCCCAGCGCCATTGCCGGCGCCAGCATCAGCGCCAGCTTGAGGATGGCCGCGCCCGCATACACTCCCGCCAGCGCGAACAGCACCAGCCGCGTCAGCGTGCTTACGCCGATCAGCGTCGATTGCGTCATGCGCATCGCGTCCTTGCCCAGCCGTCCCGACAGGTAGATCGCATACAGGAAACCGCCGCTGCCGAACATGGCCGAGCAGATGCCGCCACCCAGCCCGAAAGGGAGCGCCGCGCGCGGCGTGAAGCCCGCCGGGCGCCTGCCGGCAAGCGACCAGACCGCGTAGGCCATGGCGAACATGCCCAGCAGCAGCGGCAGCAGATCCGATTGCAGCTTGAGCAGCAACGCGGCGCCTGCCAGGCTGCCGGCCAGCATGCAGGGCAGCAAGCGGCCAAGCTCGGCGCGGTCCGCGGCGCGGCCATCGCGCAGCAAGGCAAAGGCGGCGGCGCTGCAGTCCATCAGCGCCAGCAGAGGCACGATCTGGCTGACCGGGATCAGGTAGGCCAGCAGCGGTCCCGCCACCAGCGCGGTGCCAAAGCCCGCCATGCCGAAGATCACATAAGCGCCGGTAATTGCCAGGCACATGGCGAGGTAGGCCGGCAGGGAAAAGCCAGGGAGCAGGAAGGAAAGGGAGGGGAGTTCCACGATAGGCTGAGTCTGGGTTGCGTGCCCCACAGCATAGGGACGCGCCCACCGGCGGACCAATATCAAAGCGCCCCGCGATCCATCGCAAAGCGGCATGGCAGGGTGCTGGGCGCGGCGCCCGCGCCATGGCACACTGCGCCGGGGCGGCGCCAATCCCGTCATCGCAGTCCGCAATCCCGGCTCGCGGCCCCGCGCACGACCCGGCCGGGCATGAGCCCGTCCTCCAATGAGCCTGTCCCTGAATGAGCCCGTCCCTCAAGCAGTTGCGTTATTTCGTGGAAATCGTCGATGCCGGCAGTTTCAGCCTGGCCGCCGAGCGGCTCTTTATTGCCCAGTCGGCGCTGAGCCGGCAGATCAAGGAACTGGAGGCCATGTTGCAGGTGGTGCTGCTGGTGCGCAAGGCGCGCCATGTGGAAACCACGCCGGCCGGCCGCGCTTTCCATGAAGCCGCCCGCAGCATCCTGGCCGAGCTGACCGAGGCGTCGGCGCAGGCGCGCCAGGTCGAGCGCGGAGAACAGGGCACGGTGCGCCTGCTGCATTCGAGTTCGGTGCCGCTGACGCCAGCCTGCACGGCAGTGTTGCGCGAGTACCAGGCCGGCCATCCGGGGATTCGCCTTGAAGTCTCGCAGGCGTCCAGCGAACAGCAGGCGCTTGAGATCGAGGAAGGCCGCGCCGATCTTGGCCTGGCGCGCGAGCCGTTGCTGCGCCGGCTGCCCCGCGTCAACGTCGATCCGCTCTACAGCGAACGTCTCGAACTGGCGGTAAGCTGCGCGCACCCGCTGGCGCGGGAGGACCAAATCGCGCTGGAGGCCTTGCGGGAGCAACCTTTCGTGTCGCTGCCGCATCCGGATCGCGGCGGCCTGAGCCAGCGCGTGGCGCAGTGCTGCCTGGAGAGCGGCTTCTACCCGCGGGCCGCCGCGGCGATCTCGCGCAAGCTGTCGCAACTGGCGCTGGTGGAGGCCGGGTTTGGCGTGGCCCTGGTGCCGGCTTCGCTCGGGCGCATGGCGCCGCCGGGGGTGCGCTTCGTGCCGCTGGCCGATGCCGGCTGCGACACGCGCGTGGTGTTGCTGTCGCGGCGCGATGCCGCGCCAGCCGCCGCGGCGCTGGCCAGCCGCCTGCGCGCGGCGCTGCCTGCTCAATAAGCCAGCGAGGCCTGGCTGGCCCAGAACTTGGCGTCATTGGGGCTATCGAGCCTGTTGCCTGCCACCGTAACGGTATTGAGCGTGCTTTCGGCGCTGAAAGCGCCAGTGGCCTGCGGTGCGCTTGCGGCATCGGGTGCGGTCACGGCGCCAGGGGTGCCGCCGCATCGAGTGGCGCATTATTAATACGAATGATTCTCGAAGCAAATCGCATTTTTTCGCTCTGTAGCGATATTGCATCATTGTTGATACATGGTGGTGGCGCACGGACGCGATGCATGCGCCTGCATGCATCGCGGGGCTCGGATAGAATCCGAAACTTGCGGGAACTGGTCTGGGAAATTGCCTGGGAAACGGCCCGGTAGCCGGTGCGTGGTTTTGGCTGCTATGCGAGTCGTTTCAGGCGCTTTTCAGCGTTTCCCGCCGAGTGAGGCAAGCAAGCGCTTTGCCTCGCCGCCCGCCCCGTCATCACCGCCATCCATGCCGACCCCTGCTACTGCTCCGGCCACCGCGCCGGACTCTGTTTTTCGCGACCCTTCATTTCGGCTGTTCTGGTTTGCCCGCCTGTGCACCACCATCGGCTATCAGATCTTCACGGTGGCCGTGGGCTGGCAGATGTATGACCTCACCCGCGATCCCTTCATGCTCGGCATGGTGGGCCTGGTGCAGTTCCTGCCCTCGGTGATGCTCCTGCTGGTGTCAGGCCATGTGGCGGACCGTTTCGACCGGCGCCTGATCGTACGGACCTGCCAGACGCTGGAAGCGCTGATTGCGGTGTCGATGGCGGTGGCGAGCCTGAAGGGCTGGATCACGCGCGATCACATCTTTGTCTTCGTGGCCCTGATCGGCGCCACCCGCGCATTCGAGACGCCGACCCTGCAAGCGCTGCTGCCCAGCGTGGTCACGCCGCGCCAGCTTCCGCGCGCAGTGGCCTTGTCCAGTTCCGCCACGCAGACGGCCATCATCATCGGCCCCGCGCTGGGCGGCTTTGCCTATGTGGCCGGCCCCGGCGTGGTCTACGCCATCAGCGCCACGCTGTTCGCCGTGGCCGCCTGCCTGGTGAGCGTGCTCAAGCTGCGCCAGGCCGCGCAGCGGCTGACCACGCCGGTCAGCATCGCCACGCTGTTTGCCGGTTTCTCCTATATCCGCAGCCGTCCGGTGCTGCTCGGCGCGATCTCGCTGGATCTGTTTGCCGTGCTGCTGGGCGGCGCCACCGCGCTGCTGCCCATCTATGCACGCGACATCCTCCACACCGGGCCCTGGGGCCTTGGCCTGCTGCGCTCGTCGCCCGCCGTCGGCGCGTTGGTAACCGCGCTGTGGCTGGCACATCACCCGATGAACCGCCGCGTGGGACGCGTGATGTTCGGCGCGGTGGCCGTGTTCGGCGTGGCCACCATGGTGTTCGGCGTCTCGCACTGGCTGCCGCTGTCGATGGCCGCGCTGGTCATGCTCGGCGCTTCCGACATGATCAGCGTGGTGGTGCGGTCCACCCTGGTCCAGCTCGATACGCCCGACGATATGCGCGGGCGCGTGGGGGCCGTCAACTCCGTGTTCATCGGGGCATCCAACCAGCTTGGCGAGTTCGAGTCGGGCGTCACGGCCGCACTGCTCGGGCCGGTCGGCGCGGTGTTGCTGGGTGGCATCGGCACACTGGTGGTCGTGGCGGTGTGGATGCGCCTGTTCCCCTCGCTGGCCTCGCGCGACCGCTTGCACGATCACCCTTTGACGGCCTGAACGCCGGCCGGGCGGCGCCCTGCGGTCCGGCCGCACCGGTTGATTGCGCCTCCCGCACCCAAAGCGTACCCAATTCTGCGTGCCTCGACGGCGCCGTCCGGGCCCCGGAATGCGCCACTCTCCGATCCCGCACCATGCCGCGTGCGCCGAAAATATGCTGCTTGCGCCGCTTTGCAGCGCGATGCCATGCACGCATGAAAGTATCTGAAATGGCACTCAGGCGAATTTTTTTGAACCGGCGCGAGCCCTTGTCCACCAAGGGCTCGCGCCGGTTCGGCAGCCTGCCTCCGCGTAATTCGGGGAAACCAAAGCCCCGCTCATTTGTCCTGAAAGTATCCCCAATTTCAATCAACTGTAGGTGATCGTCAGACATCCGGTCAGACGGTCGCGGGCAGACCAGAACACCGCGCCATGAGAAAACAATAGACGGCGCGGTGTTTGGGCTTTGGCAGTCCCATTGGACGTCCCGATACCGCCAGTGACAGGAGAGCGTCCGGACATGTGTGGCATTGCTGGAGAATTACGTTTCGATCAGGTCATGGCCGACCTGCACGTCGTCGCCGTCATGACGCGCGACCAGGCGCCGCGCGGCCCCGACGGAGAAGGCCTGTTCAGCCTGGGCAGCCGTGCCTTCGGCCATCGCCGGCTGCGCATCATGGATTTGTCGCAGCGCGCGCACCAGCCCTTCATCGACAACGAACTGGGCCTGGGCGTCGTGTTCAACGGCGCGATCTACAACCACGAAGCGTTGCGCAAAGAACTGGCCGCCCAGGGCTACCGCTTTGCCTCGAGCGGCGATACCGAAGTCATCATCAAGGCGTGGCATGCATGGGGGCCGGCCGCGCTCGACCGCTTCGCCGGCATGTTCGCCTTCGCCCTGTGGGAGCGCGATTCCGGCGTGACCCACCTGGTGCGCGACCGCCTGGGCATCAAGCCGTTGTACTACTCGGCCACGCCGCAGCGCCTGCGCTTTGCTTCCACGCGGCCAGCCTTGCTGGCCGGCGGCGATATCAACACCACGCTTGACCCCGTAGCGCTGCATCACTACCTGAGCCTGCACGCCGCGGTCCCCGTGCCCCACACCATCCTGCAAGCCGTGCGCAAGCTGCCGCCGGCCACGCATATGTCGGTGCAGCCCGACGGCCGCACCGACAGCCGCACCTGGTGGCGGCTGGATTTCAGCCGGAAACCAGACGATCTGCAACGGCCGTTCGAGGCCTGGCGCGATCTCAGGCGCGCCACGCTGCGCGACGCCGTGCGCCGCCGCACCGTGGCCGATGTGCCGGTGGGCGTGCTGTTGTCCGGCGGGGTCGACTCCAGCCTGATCACCGGTTTGCCCGCAGAAACGGGTACGCCCGACCTGCGCACCTACGCCATCGGCTTCGAAACCGTGGACGGCGAGGCTGGTGAGGAGTTCCGGTACTCCGACCTGGTGTCTTCCGTACCAACTTCTTCCTGAACCGAACCATGAACCCGCCCGCATGCAGACACTGACAATCGACCCTTACTACCTCAAGACCACGCTGCTGGAGTTGCTCGCCATCCCCAGTCCCGCCGGGCTGACCGAGGAGATCGTGCGCTACACCGCGCGCATGCTCGACAACCTGGACATTCCGTACCAGCTCACCCGGCGCGGCACCATCCGCGCCACGCTGCGCGGCAATCGCGCACAAGCCGGGCTCGGCCCCGACTGCGCTATCGTCGCCCATCTCGATACGCTTGGCGCCATGGTGCGCGAAGTGAAGCCCAACGGCCGCCTGGCGCTCGCGCCCATCGGTACCTGGTCCAGCCGCTGGGCCGAAGGCGGGTGCGTGACGCTGTTTACCGAGAGCGGCCGGCATCGCCGCTCGGTGGTGCCCTTGCTGGCTTCGGGCCACGTATACAACGAGGCGGTGGACACGCAACCCGCCAACTGGGACCAGCTCGCGCGCAGCGAAACGCCGTTGCCTGACGCAGGCGAACTGGCGCACCGCCGGCGCGGCATCGTGAGCCGCGGATGACCAGTCTTTCCAATTTGATTGCCGGAGCCGAATCCATGGACCTCAACTTCATCGAGCCCAGAAAGCTGGAAGCAGCCTGGACCTACCTGCTGCAACTGGTGGTGCAGCAGGGCCTGAACTGCATCGCTGCCGTCCTGATCCTGATACTGGGCTGGTGGATCTCGGGCCGTGCCCGCGCCGCCGTGCTGCGCGCATTCGACCGCCCGCGCGTCGATGCCACCTTGCGTCCCATGCTGGCCAGCGTCACGCAGTGGATCGTGCGCGTGATCACGATTGTGCTGGTGCTGTCGCAATTTGGCGTGCAGACCGCCAGCATCATCGCCATGCTCGGCGCCGCCGGCCTCGCCATCGGGCTGGCTTTGCAAGGTACGCTGCAGAATATCGCCGCGGGCATCATGCTGGTGCTGCTGCGGCCGTTCCGCGTGGGCCAGTACATCGATGCCCAGGGCGTGGCGGGCACGGTGCGCGAAACCGGGCTGTTCATGACCGAGCTGACCACTTTCGACGGGGTTTGCCTGCGCGTGCCCAACGGCAAGATCTGGGGCAGCGCCATCACCAACTACAGCGAGAACCCCACGCGCCGCCTCGATATCGAGGTCACGGTCACCTTCGGCGCCGATATCCAGGCCGCGCTCGATGCGCTGCGCGCCATGCTCGCCGCGGAAGACCGCGTGCTGGCGGACCCGGCCGCCGAGGTCATGGTGATCAATTACGCGGCGCAAGGCGTGACGCTTAATGTGCGCTGCTGGCTTGCCGCCGGGGATTACTGGACCGTACGCTTCGCGTTCTACCACCGCATCAAGCTGGCGCTGGAAGCCGCCGGCTGCGCCATCGCCGTGCCGGTGCAGGAACTGCGCGTACCCGACGATGCGCAACTCGCGGTGCCCGCCGTGGCCGATGCCGCGCGCAGGCTGAGCTGAACCGTCTGGCCTGATCGCTTTCCGCCGCCGGGGCGCGCAAACGCCCCCGGCGGCGATTCTGTTTTGTGGCGCGCCCTCGTGATGCCGCCGCACTTTCGCCCCTTTGGGGCGCTCACGCGTGTCCAGGGCCCGCTGCCCGAGCGGCGGGCCCTGGCATGTATTCAAATCTGGAACTGGCATTGACGTTTGACTCCACGCCCGCACTGAACCCCACACGGAACCCATCACATATATCCCCGCGCTTTCGCGCCGTGGCGCCGCCATGCGAAAGCGCATTTTCCCCCGGCCTGCGCCGCAAGCGCGCACTGGCGCGCTGCCTGCCGGCGTTCGCCTGCGCCGCCGTACTGGCCCCGGCCGCATCGATGGCGCACGCGCAGGGCAGCCTCACGCTGTATGGCTTTGCCGATGCCGGCATCTTCCGCCCGGCGCCGGGACAGCCGGTCCAGCTCGGCACCATGCAGCGCAGCTTCTTCGGCCTGCGCGGCAGCGAGCCGCTGGGCGGCGGCTGGGCCGCCACCATGAACCTGCAGACACGTTTTGACATGGGCGACGGACGCCTTGAAGCCAGCGGTGCCACGCCGTACTTCCAGGGCGAATCCACCGTCGGCATCCGATCGCCCTATGGCGACTTGCGGTTTGGCCGCGCGCTCACCCCGATGTGGCAATACGACTGGCAGTACGACAGCTGGGACAACTTCAATCGCGTCGGCTCGGTGGCCTGGTTTGTGTACCACCCGTCCTATCGCACCGATCCGTACCGCAACGGTCCGGCGGGCGAATATTCGCGGCTGAACAACGGGGTGTTCTACGATTCGCCGAAATGGGGCGGCGTGCATGTCCACGTCTCCGCCGGCGTGGAAAAGAACGAGACGCCGGATGCCGCCGGCAACCGGGACCGCACCCGGCCGCTGGCCGCTTCGCTCAACTACGACGCGGGACCGTGGTCCGCCATGCTCACCGCCGAGCGCAATTCGGCCCGCGACAACACCTGGTTTGCCGGGCTCGCCTACGCCTTCAGCGCGGTGCGGCTGATGGCGTCGTATAGCCAGACGCATCTGAGCGCCGCCAGTCAGGCGTTTCTCGGCGATGCCAGCGCGAAACGCAGCGCGGCTACCCTCGGCGTGAACTGGCGCGTGGGCGCCGTCACGCTGAAGCTCTCCGGCGCGCGGGATTTCCAGGGCTACGGCCACGCCGGCACGACCGGTTACGTCACCAGCGGGCTGGACTATGCGCTTTCGAAACGCACCACGCTGTATGGCGCGGTGTCGTATCGCCACAGCCGGCAGGCCAGTGGCGGCACCGGGTTTGGTGCCGGCATCAGCCATAGTTTCTAAGCGGCGCGCTTCAGCCCTCCTGCGCGAACAGCGAGCACGCGCCCGCCTCGGCCGTGCTGACATGGCGCCGGAAGTTCGCGAACAGGTCGCGTCCCACGCCGTGCCGGTTGGCGGTGAGATCGGGCGGCGTCACGTCGCGCGCGGCCCACTCCGCTTCCGGCACCATCACCGTCAGCACACCGGTGTTCGCATCCACGCGCATCGGGTCGCCGTCGCGCACGCGGGCGATGCCGCCGCCGCTCAGTGCTTCGGGGCAGACGTGGATGGCGGCCGGTACCTTGCCCGACGCGCCGGACATGCGCCCGTCCGTCACCAGCGCCACGTGGAAACCGCGCTCCTGCAGCACCGTCAGCGTAGGCGTGAGCTTGTGCAGCTCCGGCATGCCACAGGCGGCCGGCCCTTGCCATGGCAGTACGGCGACGAAGTCGCGCTCCAGCTCGCCGCGCTTGAAGGCGTCGATCAGCGCATCCTGCGTATGGAACACCAGCGCGGGGGCCTCGACCACATGGTGCTCGGGCTTGACCGCCGAGATCTTGAGTACCGCGCGGCCGATATTGCCGTCGAGCAGCTTGATGCCGCCCTCGGGCGCGAATGGCTGGCTGGCAGAGCGCACCACGCTGTCGTCCAGCGGCGCTTCCGGCCCGTCGATCCAGGTGAGCCTGCCATCGCGCAGCACCGGCTCGCGGGTGTAGTCCGCCAGCCCCTTGCCCACCACCGTAGTGACATCGTCATGCAGCAGCCCGAGCTGCAGCAGGCCGCGGATCACCACGGGCAGGCCACCTGCGGCCTGGAACTGGTTCACGTCCGCGCTGCCGTTGGGGTACACGCGCGCCAGCAACGGCACCACTTCCGATAGTTCAGCGAAATCGTCCCAGCCCAGCACGATGCCGGCGGTGCGTGCCATCGCCACCAGGTGCAGCGTGTGGTTGGTGGAGCCGCCGGTGGCCAGCAGGCCGACAATGCCGTTGACGAAGGCGTGCTCGTCGAGCACGTCGGCCACGGGCGTATAGCGCTCGCCGCCATGTACCAGGCGCAGCGCCTGCCGCGCGGACTCGCGCGTGAGCGCCTCGCGCAGCGGCGTGTTCGGATTGACGAAGGCGGTGCCGGGCAGGTGCAGGCCCATGATCTCCATCAGCATCTGGTTGGAGTTGGCGGTGCCGTAGAAGGTACAGGTGCCGGGGCCATGGTAGGACTGGCTCTCCGCCTCCAGCAACTCGGCGCGGCTGATCTTGCCCTCGGCATAGCGCTGGCGCACGCGGGCCTTTTCTTCATTGCCGATGCCCGTGGTCATGGGTCCGCCGGGCACGAAGATGGCCGGCAGGTGGCCGAAGGACAGCGCGCCCATCACCAGCCCCGGCACGATCTTGTCGCACACGCCGAGGTACAGCGCGCCGTCGAACATCTGGTGCGACAGCGCCACCGCCGTGGACAGCGCGATGACATCGCGCGAGAACAGCGAGAGATCCATGCCGTCCTGACCCTGCGTCACGCCATCGCACATGGCGGGCGTGCCGCCAGCGAACTGCGCGGTGCCGCCCGCTTCCAGCGCGGCCTCCTTGAGCCATTGCGGATACTCCGCCAGCGGCTGGTGCGCCGACAGCATATCGTTGTAGGACGAAACGATGGCGAGGTTGGGGCGCTCCTGCGCCTTCAGGCGGATCTTGGCCTGCTCTGGCATGGCCGCCACGGCGTGCGCCAGGTTGGTACACGAGAGCTGGGCGCGTTCCACCTTCTGCCCCGCCATGGCGCGGGTGCGGTCCATGTAGGGCTGGCGGGTGCCAGCACTGCGCGCCACGATACGGGCGGTGACCCGTTCCAGGACTGGGTGACTTGGCATGGGGATCTCCTGCGTGGGGATGTCGTTTTTCAGCCTAGCGCACTTTGGGGCGGGGTGCACGTATGGTGCGCTGCAAGTTTTTCCTGCAAGTGCTAGACTCCGCTCCATTCTCTGGAGTTCAGGCAACATGAAGCAAGCAGCGCAACGCACCGCCATCGCAGTGTTTGCCGCGGCACCTTACGGTGAACGCGTGCTGCTGGCTATTCACGCCTAGTCTTCCGAGCGTCCGCCCGGAAGGCTGCAAGGCCGGCTCCGGGAGTGACGAAACAGCATATCGCCAACCCCGGACGGCCCGCAGGCCCTCCGGGGTTTTGTTTTTTTGTTTCGCCACCATCTGACACGCCATGCGTACCTACGACAAGCTGATCGCCACGATTCAAACCGGCCAAGGGAACGGGAGCTTGCGCTCGTCCCTTGGTGCGGTAACGGTGTCGGCTGGCGTAGCCACCGAGAAGGTTGCGTGCCGCATGCGGCATGCCGGCGCCGCCCCGCAAGCGATCCCATAGCCTCCCGGCCGCACATGCAGTCCGGGAGGCCTCGCAGATCGCCTCCCAGGGACCCAAGACACCCTGGCAGGCACACACCCGCCAGGGTGTTTGCATTGTAGGCAGCCCATCATGGAAAGCAGAAAAGAACGCACGAACGAACGCAGGAACGAACGCAGAAACCTCAGGAACATCGGCATCATCGCCCACGTCGACGCCGGCAAGACCACCACCTCGGAACGCATCCTGTTCTACACCGGCGCCAGCCACCGGCTGGGCGAGGTGCACGACGGCGCCGCCACCATGGATTTCGATCCGCAGGAGCAGGCGCGCGGCATCACCATCAACAGCGCGGCCACCACCGTGTTCTGGCGCGAGCACCAGATCAACCTGATCGATACGCCGGGCCACATCGATTTCAACATCGAAGTGAACCGCTCGCTGCGCGTGCTCGATGGCGCTGTGGTGGTGTTCGATGGTGTGGCCGGCGTGGAGCCGCAGACGGAAACCAACTGGCGCCTGGCGGACCGCTATCGCGTGCCGCGCCTCGCCTTCGTCAACAAGCTGGATCGCACCGGCGCCGATTTCCTGCGCGTGGTGGGCATGATCGAGGACCGCCTCGGCGTGGTGCCGCTCGTGCTGCAGTTGCCCATCGGCAGCGAGGGCGATTTCACTGGCGTGATCGATCTCGTCACCATGCAGGCGTTGCTTTGGCAGGGCGGTGCGGGCACGACCGGATACGTGACGCAGGCCGTGCCGGCCGCGCAGTGGGAGCAGGCGGCCGTATGGCGCGAACGTTTGCTGGAAACCCTGGCCGAGCATGACGATGCCTTGCTCGAGGATTATCTCGCCGGCCGCGTGCCGGCCGGGGACGCGCTGCGCGCGGCCATCCGGCGTGCGACGATCTCCGGCGCCGTGGTGCCGGTGCTGGCGGGATCGGCCTTCAAGAACAAGGGCGTGGAGCCGCTGCTCGACGCGGTGACGGCCTATCTGCCGGCACCCGGCGAGGTGGATCGCCATGAAGTCAGCGCGGATGCGGACCAGCCGCTGGTGGCGCTTGCCTTCAAGGTGGTGCACGACGCGCACGGCACGCTGACCTTCGTCCGCCTGTATCGCGGCAGGCTTGCCGCTGGGGACACCGTGCTCAATGCCGGCAGCGGCAAGCGTGAACGCGTGGCCCGGCTGTACGAGATGCATGCCGACCGGAAGCAGGAGCGCGATGTTGCCGTGGCGGGCGATATCGTGGCGATCGTCGGGCTCAAGGCCACCATCACCGGCGACACGCTGACCGATCCGGCGCATCCCGTGGTGCTGGAGAGCATCGAGTCGCCCGAACCGGTGATCGACGTGGCCATCGAGCCGAAATCGCAGGCGGACCAGGCTGGCTTGTCGCGCGGCTTGCAGGTGCTGGTGCAGGAGGACCCGAGCCTGCGGCTGCGGCAAGACCCGGAGAGCGGCCAGACGCTGCTGTCCGGCATGGGCGAACTGCAACTGGAAGTCACGCTGGAAAAACTGCGCACGCGGTTCAACGTGGAGGTGACCGTAGGCCGCCCGCAAGTGGCTTATCGCGAAACGCTGACCCGCGCCGCCGATGCGCGCTATCTGCATCGCAAGCAAAGCGGCGGGCCGGGCCAGTTCGCGGAAGTGCTGCTGCGTTTCGAGCCGCTGGCGCGTGGAGAAGGCCTGCGGTTCGAGAGCCGCATCACCGGCGGCGCGGTACCGCGCGAGTTCGTGCCGTCGGTGGAAGCCGGTATCCGCCGCGCGGCAGCGCAAGGCGTGCTCGCGGGCTACCCGGTGGTCGATTTCAAGGCCACCCTGCTGGACGGCAGCTACCACGAGCGCGATTCCTCGGCGCTGGCCTTCGAGACCGCGGCGGCGGCGGCCTTCCGCGAAGCCGCGCGCGATGCGCAGCCGATGGTGCTGGAGCCGGTGATGGCCGTGGAGGTGGTGACGCCCGCGGATCATGTCGGCGACGTGATCGGCGACATGCACCGGCGCCGGGGCCTGGTGCGTGGGCAGTCGCAGCGCGGCGGCGATGGCAGCGGCAACACGGCCGTGGTTGAGGCGCATGTGCCATTGGCCGGCATGTTCGGCTATATCGGCAGCTTGCGCGCGCTGACCTCGGGGCGCGCAAGCTTTGCGATGCAGTTCGATCACTATGCGGTGGCGCCAGCGAAGGCGGTGGCGGAGATCGCCATCTGACGGCAGCCGTTGAACGGGCGGGCACCAGTCTGGTGTCCGCCTTCTTCTTTCTTGTTCAGCGCCGGCTTCCCGGATCGGGGCTGCCAACCTCGGCGTCCCTCCCGTACTCCTTCAAATAACTGAGCACGCCGCGTACCGCCGCCGACATCGGACGCGAGCGCCGCGTCAGCAGCCCGAGATTGACCATCGACACCGGCAACTCCACGGGAAGCACGGAGACCATCGCATAACGCGCGTAATACTGCGCAACGTCGTTCGGCACCACGGAAATCATGTCGGAGGTTTCCATCATGGCGGTGGCGGCAAGAATGGACGCGGTCTCGACGATATCCAGGGCATCGATCATGCCCGCCTGCGTCAACGCACTCTCGACTCTCAGCCGCATCGGGCTGCCCACGGGGTGAAGAATCCAGGTCATCGGCACCAGGTCGCGCAGCGCCAGTGGATCGAGCCTGGTCAACGGATGGTCCGGCCGCGCGATCACCCGCATCTGCTCGCCCCTTTCGAACAATTCAATGTCCAGGTCCGGATGACTGAGCCGGTCGGGCAAGCGGCCCAGCACCACATCGAAGTCCCCGCGGATCAGCGACGGCAGCAGGGTGTCGCTGGTCCCCACCTCAATGGCAATCCGCACCTTCGGGTGAGCGGCCTTGAACGCCAGCAGCCCGCGCGTCAGGATCGTCGGCACCGGACCCATGACGGTGCCGATCCGCACCAGGCCCGAGGCGCCGCGGCCCAGTTCCGCGATTTCCGCTTCAGCATGGCCGAATTCGTGCGTGACCCCCTGGGCGAAACGGATCAGTACCTCGCCGTAGAGCGTCGGCTCCATGCCCCGCGGAAGGCGCTCGAACAACTGCACGCCGAGTCTTTCCTCAAGCTGCTGCAGCAACAGGCTCGCCGCCGGCTGGGTGGTGTGCATGGCCGCCGCGGCCCGGCGAAGGTTGCGGTGTTCCGCCAGCGCGTTGATCAAGGCGATCTGCCGGCTTGAGATCTTCAGCGGTGCGAACGCTTTCGCCGATTCCGCGGAGGGTTCGGTGGGCTCGGGTTTCACATCGGTTGGCTTCACATCGAATAGATACCAATTTTGGTATCGATATATATGAAAGCACGATTATGCAGGTATCAATAGGGGCTGTACAGTCGACGCGTCCCAGATGGCCAGGATGTCCCTGACGGCCCCAACAACCAATCAGCCGAGCGTCAAATGCCTATTCGAATTACCCACCTCAGCGTCCACGACATTCGCTTCCCGACGTCCAGAACCCTTGACGGCTCCGATGCCATGAATGCCGCTCCGGACTATTCGGCAACCTATGTGGTGCTGCATACCGATGCCCCGCAAGGCACGGAAGGCCACGGGCTGACCTTCACCATCGGCCGTGGCAACGAGATCTGCGTGCTCGCTGTGCAATCCCTGGCCCCGCTGGTGGTTGGCCTGACCCTCGAGGAAATCACCTCGGACATGGGCGCCTTCTGGCGGCGGTTTGCCACCAGCGACAGCCAGTTGCGCTGGCTGGGGCCGGAAAAAGGCGTGATTCACCTTGCCACCGCGGCCATCGTCAACGCCGTCTGGGATCTGTGGGCAAAGGCAGCCGGCAAGCCGGTATGGAAGCTGCTGGCGGACATGACGCCTGAAGAACTGGTCCGCTGCCTGGATTTCAGCTACGTGACGGACGCGCTGACGCCGGAGGAAGCGATCGCGCTGCTTCGCCGCCAGGCCCCGGGCAAGGCACGGCGAGAGGCGCAGATGCTCGAGCAAGGCTACCCGGGCTACACCACCGCCGCGGGCTGGCTGGGCTATTCGGAGGAGAAGATGCGCCAGCTGGCGCGCGATGCCGTCGCGGCGGGATGGACGCACTTCAAGCAGAAGGTCGGCGCCGATCTGGAGGAGGATATGCGCCGCGCCACGATCCTGCGTGAGGAGATCGGTTGGGAGCGGACGCTGATGATGGACGCCAACCAGGTCTGGAGCGTGGATCAGTCGGTCGACGCCATGCGCCGCCTCGCGGCCTTCGATCCCTGGTGGATCGAAGAGCCGACCAGCCCGGACGATATCCTCGGACACGCTGAAATCCGCAAGCGCATTGCACCCATCGGCGTGGCCACTGGCGAGCATTGCCACAATCGCGTGATGTTCAAGCAGATGTTCCAGGCGCAGGCGCTGGATTTTTGCCAGCTTGACGCCGCGCGCCTCGGCGGTCTCAACGAGGTGCTGATCGTCGTGTTGCTGGCGGCGAAGTTCGGCATCCCGGTCTGCCCGCATGGCGGTGGCGTCGGTTTGTGCGAGTACGTGCAGAACATCTCGCTGTTCGACTACATCGCGGTATCGGGTTCGCTGGAAAGCCGCGTGCTCGAATACGTCGACCATCTGCACGAGCATTTCATCGAGCCGGTAGTGATTCGCAACGGCCGCTATATGCCGCCCCAGCGCCCGGGCTACAGCATCGAGATGCATGCCGGCACGCTTGAGCGCTACCGCTTTCCGGACGGACCGGTCTGGGCCGGCCTCGGCCCGGCCTGAGCCGCGGCGGCACTGGCGCGCCAGCACAAGAAGAACATCAATAAAACACCGATATCAGGAGACCCCATGCTAACTGCCGATGCTGTCGCGGCGCGCGTTGAGCCCTTGGCCGACGACGCGCAGCGCCTGAACAAACTACTCATTCGCAAGCTGATGCCTTTGCTTGTGATTGTCTACGTGATCAGTTTCCTCGATCGCACTAATATCGCCCTGGCCAAGGCCAGCATGGGGATCGACGTGGGATTGTCGGCGGCCTCCTATGGCCTGGGCGCCGGGCTGTTCTTCCTGACCTACGCGCTGTTCGAAGTCCCGAGCAACCTGATCATGCACAAGGTGGGCGCCAGGTTCTGGATCACCCGCATCATGATCACCTGGGGCCTGCTTTCCGCAGGCATGGCATTCGTGCAGGGCGAGACCAGCTTCTACGTCATGCGGCTGTTGCTCGGCGTTGCCGAGGCGGGCCTGTTCCCAGGCGTCATGCTCTACCTGACTTACTGGTTCGACCGCGAGCAGCGGGCCCGGGCCACCGGCTACTTCCTGCTGGGCGTCTGCGTCGCCAACATCCTGAGCGGCCCGCTGGGCGGCGCGCTGCTGCAGATGGACGGCCTGATGGGCCTGCATGGCTGGCAGTGGCTGTTCATCATCGAAGGGCTGCCGACCCTGGCGCTCGCCTATGTTGTCTGGAAGACCCTGCCGGATGGTCCGGGCAGCGCACCCTGGCTGACCTTGGAAGAACGCCAGCGGCTGCAGGCGCGGCTGGACGCGGAGCAGGGCTCGGGAGCGTCCCAGCACCGCTTCACGGAGATGTTGCGCGATCCGCAGATCTGGCTGACCATCGCCGTGTACTTTTGCCACCAGATCACCATCTACACGGTCATCTTCTTCCTGCCGGGCATCATCGCGACCTACGCCAGCCTGTCACCGCTGGAGATCGGCGCGCTCAACTCCGTGCCCTGGGTGGCGGCTGCCCTCGGCGCCGCGATTCTGCCCCGCCTGGCGACAACGCCGCAGCGTTGCCGGCGGATGCTGTTCATCGGGCTCCTGACGATGTCCGCCGGCCTGGTGGTGGCCGCGATGTCCAATTCGTTTATCGGCCTGATCGGCTTCTCGCTGACGGCGTTCATGCTGTTTGTGGTGCAATCTGTTCTCTTTATCTTCCCTTCCAGCCGCCTGAGCGGCACGGCGCTGGCAGGGGGGCTGGCGTTCGTCACCACGTGCGGCCTGTTCGGCGGCTTCTTCGGCCCTTCGATGATGGGCCTGATCGAGCAAGCCACCGGCAGCACCCACAACGGACTGTTGCTGATCGCCGGCCTGCTTGTGGTTGCCGCGCTGATCAGTACCCGGCTGCGGCAGGGACACGAACAAGCCTGATCCGGCACGCATTGGAGACTACATCGCATATGGAAACACTGACCGCTCTCGATTTGTCGGATGCACTGCCCGACGACGGCTGCGCCGGCACCCTGGTGGGACGGGCCTGGGTGCCCGGGCGGATCTCCGGTCCATCGGTCGTCGCGATTCGCGACGACGGTGTCTATGATCTGTCGGAGCTGGCCTGCACCATCAGCGGGCTGCTCGAACTGGATGCACCGGCCGAGCGGGTCCGGCGCGCGCCCGGCCGGCGGCTCGGCAGCCTGGCGGAGATCCTCCGCAATACCGGCCGCCCCGCGCGGGATGCGAGCCAGCCCCATCTGCTGGCGCCGTGCGACCTCCAGGTCATCAAGGCAGCGGGCGTCACGTTCGCGGCAAGCATGCTGGAGCGGGTCATCGAGGAGCAGGCGGGCGGGGATGCGTCGCGCGCGGATGCCGTGCGCCAGGAGGTGAAGGCCCTGATCGGGGACAACCTCGCGGCCGTACGCCCCGGCTCGGCGCAAGCCGATGCGCTGAAGCAACTGCTCATCAAGCAGGGGCTCTGGTCGCAGTATCTCGAGGTGGGCATCGGCCCCTATGCCGAGATCTTCACCAAGGCCCCCGTGCTGGCCGCAGTGGGCACGGGGGCCGATATCGGCATCCATCCGGAGTCGACCTGGAACAACCCCGAGCCCGAGGTCGTGCTCGCGGTCAACAGCGCCGGCACGGTGCTGGGCGCCGCGCTGGGCAACGATGTCAACCTGCGCGACTTCGAGGGCCGCAGCGCCTTGCTGCTGAGCAAGGCCAAGGACAACAACGCCTCCTGCGCCATCGGCCCCTTCCTGCGCCTGTTCGACGCTACCTTCTCGATGGACGATGTGCGCGCGGAGGAGATCCAGCTGCGCGTGGAGGGCGGCGACGGCTTCGTGCTCCGCGGCGCCAACTCGATGAGCAAGATCAGCCGGGACCCGCTCGACCTGGTGGCGCAGGCCGCCTCCCGCTGCCATCAGTATCCCGACGGCTTCATGCTGTACCTCGGCACCCTGTTCGCGCCAACCGAGGACCGCGATGCGCCCGGCTGCGGATTCACGCACAAGCTGGACGACGTGGTCACCATTCGCAGCCCCAGGCTCGGCACGCTGCGCAACCGCGTCAACCTGGCGGACCGGGCAGAACCCTGGACCTTCGGCATTCGCGCGCTGGTGAACAATCTCGCCGCGCGAGGCTTGCTGTCGAATCCGCTGTAAGCGCCATCCTTCATTTCGCCATCTTGAGAGCAAGAGGAACCACCATGCAGTCACCCGCCGCGAGGGAATGGCTTTCACCCACCATCAAACTGAGTCCGGCGGACGACGTGGTGATCGCACGCCAGCAACTGATTCCCGGCACGCTCCTGAGAGACGAGGGCGTGACCGTCGCCGGCATGATCCCGCCAGGGCACAAGATCGC
This sequence comes from Cupriavidus sp. SK-3, assembly GCF_000611145.1. Taxonomy (NCBI): domain Bacteria; kingdom Pseudomonadati; phylum Pseudomonadota; class Betaproteobacteria; order Burkholderiales; family Burkholderiaceae; genus Cupriavidus; species Cupriavidus sp. SK-3. The sequence continues at coordinate 107,450 of NZ_JFJV02000285.1, forward strand.
GCTGCGCCGCATCGAGAGCGGCCAGCCGGTGCGCCGCTACGGCCAGATCATCGGCATCGCGTCGCAGCGGATCGAGCCGGGACAGCACGTGCACACGCACAACCTGGGCATGGTCGAGTTTGCCCGCGACTATCGCTTTGGCGACGCCGCCCCCGAGCCGGCCGCGAGCGCGGGCGCGGCCACCTTCCTCGGCATCCGGAGAGCCGACGGGCGCGTTGCCACGCGCAACTACATCGGCATCCTGACCTCGGTCAATTGCTCTGCGACCGTGGCACGGGCGATCGCCGACCACTTCCGCCGGGATATCCATCCCGAAGCCCTGTCGGACTACCCGATGGTGGATGGCGTGGTGGCGCTCACGCACGGCGGCGGCTGCGCCATCGATTCGCAGGGCGAGGGCCTGGCGATCCTGCGGCGCACCCTGGCCGGCTACGCCAGGCACGTGAATTTCGCGGCGGTGCTGTTTATCGGGCTCGGCTGCGAGACCAACCAGATCGGCGACCTGCTCGCCGCCGAAGGACTGGCCGGCAAGCCCGGCCTGCGCACGGCGGTGATCCAGGAAGCGGGCGGAACGGCACGCACCGTCGCGCTCGGCGTCGAACAGGTCAGGGCCATGCTGGCCGAGGCCAATCGCGTGGCACGGGAGCCCGTCAGCGCCGCGCACCTGGTGGTCGGCTTGCAATGCGGCGGCTCCGACGGCTATTCCGGCATCACCGCCAACCCCGCGCTGGGCAATGCCGTGGACCGCCTCGTCGGCCAGGGCGGCACGGCCATCCTGTCGGAAACCCCGGAGATCTACGGCGCCGAGCACCTGCTCACCCAGCGTGCCGTGTCGCGCGCGGTGGGCGAGAAGCTGCTCGCGCGCATCCGCTGGTGGGAAGCCTATTGCGCCAGGCTCGATGCGAATCTCAACAACAATCCCTCGGCCGGCAACAAGGCGGGCGGGCTGACGACCATCCTGGAGAAGTCTCTCGGTGCGGTCGCCAAGGGCGGCAATAGCCCGCTGACGGATGTGCTGGAGTATGCGGAAACCGTCCGGAGCAGGGGGCTCGTCTTCATGGATACGCCGGGCTACGACCCGGTATCGGCAACCGGCCAGGTTGCCGGCGGCGCAAACCTGATCTGCTTCACCACGGGGCGGGGCTCGGCCTATGGGTGCGCGCCCACGCCATCGCTGAAGCTGGCCACCAACAGCGCCGTCTGGCGCAAGCAGCGGGACGATCTCGACCTGAACTGCGGCACGATCGCGGATGGCGAGGAGACCGTTGACGAGGTCGGAGAACGCATTCTCGCCTTGATGCTGCGGGTGGCTTCCGGCGAGCGCACCAGGAGCGAGATCCATGGCTACGGGCAGAATGAGTTCGTGCCCTGGCAGATCGGGGCGGTGACCTGAGTTCCTGGCTCGCCCGCTGTCCGACGCGGCCCGGACCATTGCCGACCCGTTCAAGGGAAACCTTCAGCCCATCCTTGCAGACGACGCAAGCTTCAAAAATGCAGCCACCTCGTCTGTATCGCGCAGGCTGTACTTCGAAGCCTGGCACTCAGCGAACAGAAGTGCATGCGCGCAACGGGAGCTTGACCCGGTCCGCGTCCGATAGGTTGCCGCCCAGTCGCGAGACGGCGGAGGTGCCGATCAACTCGTCCTAGATGAATGCGCCAACCAGAACGGAGGATGGCTGACCGGACAACTGCCGGCGAAAACCGTCAAGCGGCCTGGTGAGTTCCTCGGCGAGCGTCAGGCCCATCGGCAATGCCGATCGGCCAGCCGGAGCTGGCGGCCGATCCGCGGTTCGCCGACGACCACTCGCGCTGCAACGCGGAGGGCGCCCTGCGGGCATGCATCGAGGGATGGTCCGCCACGCGCACGGTGGAGGAAGTGAACCAGTTGCTCAGCGCCGCGGGCCCCCATCCGCATTCAGACGTCGACGATCACCAGTGTCCCGTGGCTGCCGGGCAGCACGGCATGCGCGATGCCGGCCAGGGCGAGATACATCTCTCCGGGCCGGACCACGACGGTTTCGCCCTCCGTTTGCAAAATGAGCTGTCCGCTCACGACAAACAGGCCTTCGTTGTAGTCGTGCGTCTCGGCTTCGTACGCCTGCTCATCCATCCTGAGGATTTTGATGCGGGCGGTCCCGACCTGCCCCACGACGGAGGACTTCCAGGCGGCCGGCAGACCGGAGGCAAGGGCGTCAAACTGAATCAGCGGCACAAGCGTGTCTCCAGGTGCGGGGGGTCAGCCGCGCTTGGGGATATCCAGCCCCCTGGCCACGGCGGGACGCGCAAGGAAGGCATCGAGCGCGCGCGTGACGTGGGGGAAATCCTTGATGCCGACCAGTTCGCCGGCTTCGTAGAAGCCGATCAGGTTGCGCACCCAGGGGAAGGTGGCGATATCGGCGATGGTATAGGTATCGCCCATGATCCAGGTCCGGTCCGCGAGGCGGCCATCCAGCACCGCAAGCAGGCGCTTCGCCTCCGCGACATAGCGGTCGCGCGGGCGCTTGTCCTCGTACTCCTTGCCGGCGAACTTGTTGAAGAACCCAACCTGCCCGAACATCGGGCCGATGCCGCCCATCTGGAACATGAGCCACTGGATGGTCTCGTAGCGGCCGGCGGCGTCCTGCGGGATGAACTGGCCGCTCTTGTCGGCCAGGTAGATCAGGATGGCGCCGGACTCGAACAGGGCAAGGGGCTTGTCGCCAGGGCCGTTGGGATCCAGGATGGCGGGAATCTTGTTGTTCGGGCTGATCGACAGGAATTCCGGCGTGTACTGGTCATTGGCGTCGAAGCGCACCAGGTGCGGCTCATAGGGCAGCCCGGTCTCCTCCAGCATGATCGAGATCTTGACGCCGTTCGGCGTGGGCAGCGAATAGAGCTGGATCCGCTCGGGACGCAGGGCCGGCCATTTGTTGGTGACGAGGAATGCGGAGAGATTGGTCATGGAAATCCGTTCTGGCCGGGTTGGGCCGGGTGGGCTGGGCTGGTTTGGCTGATGCGGTGAGGAGGATCGATTGGCTCAAGCCGTGACGGCTCGATGCCGATGGTCATCATCGCGGGGTAGGGCGGGAGATCGCCGGCGCGACGCCTGTCCGGGCAGGCGCAGGTTCACTTCGGCTTGTCGCCGTTGTCCGGCGAGGTGATGCCGGCGGCCACGAGGCAATCGCGCAGGTGCTTGATTTCCTGCTTGGCGCACACATTGCCGTGATGCGGGTGGTGCAGGTAAAACTCGTACTCGTTGAGCACAACCCGGAAGCGCGCGCCCTGGATCGGCTCCACGCTCGCCCCCAGTTGCTGCAGCAGGGACTCGACTTCGCGCCAATGAATGTTGTTGCTCAGCGGGTGGCTGAAGATGGACTGCAGGAGGCTGCGTGATTTGTGGCTCATGGCGCGGGTCAGGCATCGTCGGCGGCAATAGCCGTAGCATACAAGAGAGGGTGCGTTGCTGCTTGCATGTGCGTTGCGCAAGGTTTGCGCGCGGCGCCATTCAATCCTTGCCCATCGCCAGGTAGGCGCGCGGCGTGGTGCCCGTGTAGCGCCGGAACAAGGCGATAAAGCTGCTGACGCTCGTGTAGCCCAGCCCGAGCGCCACGGCGGTGACGCTTTCACCGGCAACCAGCCGCTCCATGGCCGCGAGCATGCGCATTTGCTGGCGCCATTGCGCCAGGCTCCAGCCGGTGTCGGCCTGGAAGTGGCGCGTCAGCGTGCGCCGGGCCATGCCGATGCGCGCCGCCCAGCCATCCAGCGCGGTGTTGTCGTCGGGGTTTGCCAGCAAGGCGGTGGCCATGCGCAGCAGGCGCGGCTCCTGCGGCATGGGCAGGAACAGGGTTTGCGCAGGCTGGCGGGTGAAGTCATCGGCAAACACCGCGAGGTAATGCTCGCGCACCGGCCCGGCTGGCGGGCCGGCCTGTACCAGCGTGTCGAGCAAGGCCGCCAGAAGCGGCGACAACCGCACCACCTTGAGCGCCGCAGGCATCGCGGCACGGCTCCAGGCCTCGTCGAAGTACAGGCTCATGCCGGTCATTGCCCCGTGAATGCTCGCGCCGTGCGATTCGTACGGCGGCACCCAGCCGATACAGCCGGTCGGCATCAGCCAGCGGCCGCCGCCGGCTTCGATCACGACCACGCCGGATTTCACCGTAAACAACTGCCCCTGCGCATGCTGATGCGGCACTTGCTCGCGCGAGGCGCCGTGCGCGAGCGGGCGGATTTCTCGTAGCGGCATCGGTTTGGCCCGTTTCGAACATAAGTTGGCATTCTATCGTTAGTTGGCAGTGCGGCAAGTGCCTAGACTGGCTGCACCAACCACCCCAGGAGCGATCCATCGTGAATGCCAACGTAAAAACGCCAACCCTCTCCGAACGCCTTGGCCAGCCGGTGCCCGACGTGCTCGAAATGCTGACCGCCCTGCTCGCCGGGCAGGGCCGGTGGCTGCGTACCGGGCAACCGCTGAGCGCGCCGGCCGATTTCGACGCGTTGCGCGTGGCGTTCGATCACCACAGCGGCACCGTGGGTTCGGTGCTGAAAAAAGCCCTGCTGGAGCGCTGGCCAGAGATCCCGTTTTCCGACAGGGAGCTGGAGAGCGGCGAGCAGCAGGCGCCGGAATTTGCCGACGCCTACTGGGTTTGCGATCCCATCGACGGGGCCTTGCACTACCTGAGCGGCATGCCGGGCTGGACCATCGCACTGTGCCTGGTGGTGCGGGGCGATCCGGTCCTCTCGCTGGTGCACGATCCGGCCACCGGCCGCACTTATCGCGCGGTGGCAGGGCAGGGCGCCGATTGCGATGGCCAGCCGTTGCGGGCCAACGCGCGCTCGGCGCTGACGACGGCGCTGATTGCCACGGCGCATCCGAACTGGCCGGGGCAGGTGCGCAGCGATACGGCGGATTTCCTTGACCGTTTTGGCCGGATGTTGCCGCAGGTGTTCGGCCAGCGTGTGTACGGGCCTACGTCCTTGTTGCTGGCACTGGTGGCGCGCGGCGCGCTCGATGGCTACTGGGAGTGTGGACAGGACTATTACGACTGGTTGCCCGGTGTCCTGCTGGTGAGGGAGGCGGGCGGCGCGGTGACGGCGCTCGATGGCAAGCCACTGACCTGGGGTTGCCAGGGGATTGTGGCAGCCGGGGCGGCCATGCATGGCGTGCTGAACGCGGCGCTGTCGGGAGAGGGCGCATGAAGCCGGATGCGTTGCTGCCCGATGGGGTGGATGTGGTGGAGGTGAATGGCGTGACTGTGCGCAAAGGTAGCGTGGGGGCGTTTTTGATTAGCTGGCGGGTGATGAATGATCCGGGGGAGGATGCGGGGCGGCGGGCGGCGGCGCGGGAGGATTTGGTGGGGTTGTTGCCGGGGTTGAGGGCGATGGGGGTGTTTGATGTTTTTGCTGCGCGGGATCCTGGGTTGGCGGTGTTGATTGATGGGGTGGGCTAACGGTTGGCTGACAGTGGCTGCCTGGCTTCAACTGCAAAGGCTTAAAGTCAAAGGCGGTTTCACCC